>JACSSI010000271.1 GCA_014879345.1 Anaerolineae bacterium
AAAAACGACCCCTACAAACCTGGTAGCTCTTACAATCTAGGGGATGGAGAGTATGATGAAGAAACGTAAAACACCATTTTTTAAGAGACCTGTTATTCGCATTTTGCTTATTTGGGCGATCCAGGCGTTTGCCCTGTTATTTTTGGCCTGGATCATGGATAGTGTGACGATAGCTCGTGTGGGAACGGCCGTTATCGCTTCCGCTATCATTGGTTTATTAAACGCCTTGCTCTGGCCGTTATTAAGCCGCATATTCCTGCCATTTGTTGTGCTTACGTTTGGCATTTTAGCCTTACTGTTCAACGGCTTAATTGTTTGGCTCACATCAGAACTGCTGCCAGGGTTTACCCTTGTCGATTACTGGTCGGCTTTCTGGCTGGCATTGGGAATGGCGGCGGTCAATATTATTCTCAGCACCTTGTTGACGATTGATGATGATCATTCCTGGACACGTCAGCAAGTAAAGCGGCGCATGAAACGGTCTGAACATCCCGAAAAAACAGACATCCCCGGTATCTTTTTCCTGGAAATTGATGGGCTAGCTGAACCTATTCTAGAACAGGCAATGGCTGAAGGGCATATGCCCACACTGAAAAGATGGGTGGACAGTGGCTCACATGTGGTGACGCCGTGGGAAACAGACACATCCTCCCAAACCTCTGCCAGCCAGGCAGGTATTTTGCATGGTAACAACACCAATATTCCCGCCTTCCGCTGGTATGACAAAGAAACCAAGGAAATCGTGGCTTCCAGCAATACTAAAGTTTTGCCAATATTGGAAAAGGAATTGTCTGATGGCAATGGCCTTCTGGCAGCAGATGGCGCCAGCCGGGGCAATTTATTGTCAGGTGATGCCCCCTATGTGATGGCAACCGCCAGTTCCATTACCGACCGCACCAAGTTCCATGCCTCAGAATTTCAGGCTTATTTTGCCAATCCTTATAACACAGCACGGACGCTCTTACTGTTCTTATGGGACGTGATTTTGGAGAAATGGCAGTTCCGCAAAGCCAGAAAGAACAATGTGCAGCCGATTTTAGATAAACATCATCGCGGTGGCATGTATCCGTTGATTCGGGCCACGATGACAGTGATCATGCGTGAGCTTAATATTTATACATTGGTGGGCGATATGTTTGCTGGACGTCCATCCGCGTATGCTACCTTTGTCGGTTATGATGAAGTAGCACATCACTCTGGGATTTATGATGATGGTGCTTTCGATGCCTTGCATAAGCTTGACCAGCAGTTTGCTCGTATGGAAAGCGCAAGTGATGAAGCGCCACGTCCTTATCATCTGGTGATTCTTTCAGATCATGGACAAACGGGCGGGGCGACGTTCCAGCAGCGGTATGGAAAAACGTTAGAAGCGTTCGTACAAGAACTGATGACAGCCGAGCATAAGGTACAAGGCGCCACCGATACGGGCGAAAGTACCGCCAAGATGAATGTGTTCTTGACGGATACCATTCAAAATGAATCTTCTGGCATCTCCAAATTATTTGGCCGGCTATTTAAAAATCGAACGGAAGATGGTGAAGTTGCTTTACACGGGAAGGGCGAAAAGCCAAAAAGCAAAGAAATCGAAGCGGAAACAACTGTTATTGCGTTGGCCTCTGGTAATTTGGGTCTCATTTCGTTTACGCAATGGGATCATCGTATGTCACTTGAGGAAATAGAAGAGGCGTTCCCCGAGGTTGTGCCGGGTTTGGTGGCACATGAGGGGGTTGGCTTTGCCATGATTCGCTCTGAGAAAGATGGCGCGGTGGTAATTGGCAAAAACGGCCGTTATTATCTCCAAGATGATCGCATTGAAGGAGAAAACCCACTTGAACTCTTTGGCCCACGCGCCGCGCAGCATTTGCGCCGCACCGACAGCTTCCCCAACTGCCCCGATATTTTGGTCAACAGCTTTTACGACCCGGAGCATAACGAAGGCTGTGCTTTTGAAGAACTAATCGGCTTCCACGGTGGACTGGGTGGTACGCAAACGCAACCCTTCCTACTCCATCCGGCAGAGCTAAAAGTGGATGGCGACCTGGTGGGCGCGGCGGACGTATATAAAACGTGCAAGGGGTGGTTAAACCAACTGCATGGCAACAGTGAGCCGGAAACAGCTTGATGTTTATAAATTTAGTTGCAAACAAAGAAAACCGAGGAGGAAGTCATGAAAACTGTTAAGTTGATTGTTGCTTGGATTTTAATGGTTCTGGCTGTGGTTGGGGTCATTGCCGTGTTGGCTGGTTTTGTCGGCAGTTGGATGGTGCGAAATAGAGTCACAACGGTAACGGTGAATTTGCTCACGGTAGGGGAAACGGCCGTTGCTGCGACCAGCGACAGTGTAAATCAGGTAGAAAATAGATTAGGCGAGTCTGCGGATAAAGTGATAGCCGTGGAAGAGGGTATCGTCGGTGCGGGAGAAATGCTGAAAGACAACAGCATCATCATCGCTCTAATTAACGAGACCATTGGTGACGAGTTAGCGCCCGCTTTGACCTCTGCAAAGGAAACGGCCGTTACCGTTGCCAATCTTACCTTCGCCCTCAGTGATGCCGTAGATGCAGCCAACAACGTCCCCTTCGTCAATTTAGACGGGCCGGCAGTGAATCTCATTCAGGGGGCAGCCGATGGCATTGTAGAAGTGCATGACGACATGACCGCCATGAAAAAAGAACTGGTTGATCGCAGGGAAGGGCGCATTGAAGGCGGGGTAGATGTTATTACCGGCTACACCAGCGGCATCACCATCGGCATACAAGAAGTGCAAAGCAGCCTGCAAGCCTTTGATGACGAACTAGTCGCCCTTTCGGCTGATTTAGGCGCATTAAAAATCTCCCTGCCCCGTACTTTTACCCTCATCACCATTGGCGTTGACATACTATTACTGCTCATCGGCATCGCCTTCGTCAGCTTGTTTTTGCACAGCCGTGCCTTCATCAAAAACCCAGAGCAAACACTCCAAGAATTAACAACCCAGAAAACGGCTGACTAAGTTTTTCGCACTTGTCTGCGGCAAAAGAAACAGAATGTCATCTTCTGCGAAGAGGATGACATTCATGAGCAATTTTTTAGCTTCTATCAGGGGTACTCTCTGATACAGTTGTTGTCTTTCTCATCCTTGTCGTTCCCGTTACTTTAGGTATCAAATAACTCTTCCTGGAGCCAGACCTGGAAAATTGTAGATTAGCGAAAAAACTGAGCGCAAAACAAATTAAGTTAATCAAATTGCAATAAGGAACGAAGCATGGATTTCCTCGAAAACGTAGATGTTGAATTTTGGGTGATTGCGTTACGAATTCTATTATTTGTCGGCGTCCTCATTGTGGGGCGCTCATTAGCTGGCTTAACGCGGAAATGGCTAATTCGTTCCTTAAAAAGAACGACGTTGACTGAATCACTCAATACCCTCCTCGTTACCGTTTCTTACTATACTGTTTTACTGATTACCGTCATGCTCGCCCTGGTTTTGCTGGGCGTGCCAGCGACGACTGTTGTCGGGATAGTGGGGTTGGTTGTGGTGGTATTGGCGATTGCCCTCCAGGCATCTTTGGGCAATTTGGCGGCAACTGTCAACTTCCTGCTATTTAAACCGTTTGAAGTGGGTGACATTGTCAGCACAATGGGTGTAATGGGTGTCGTTAAAGAAATACAGATATTTAGCACCGTGATTGCCACACCCGACCTCATTACGCATGTGCTGCCCAATGGTGCCATTCAAGGGGCTGGATTGGCTAATTACAGTAAAAACGGCCACATTCGGGTTGATTTAACCTTTGGCATTAGCTATGAAAGTGATCTGGGAAAGGCGAAAGACGTATTAACGGCCGTTCTCACCAATCATCCTGACGTTCTTGAAGATCCCGCGCCACAGGTCTTTTTGCAAAAGCTCAATGACAGCAGTGTAGACCTGGCCGCACGCCCTTTTGTCGAGATTGCTGTTTACCTGCCTTTCCAGGCTGTTATCAATGAATTAGTTAAGAAAGCGTTCGACGAAGCAGGTATCGTCATCCCCTATCCACAAACCGATGTGCATCTTATTCCTCAAAATAGTTCAAATGAATCTTGAGTACCTGAATTATTATTTTAATGGAGAGGCACCATGAGTGAAACGGCCGTTTCTGCAAAAAAACCACTGATCACAAGATTAGAACGCTGGATGCCCGGCATTCATGCCATGCGCACCTACAATCGCGCCTGGCTGGGCAAAGATTTGGTGGCCGGCATGGTGCTGTGTGCGCTGCTTGTGCCTCAGGGCATGGCCTATGCCGAACTGGCAGGACTGCCAGCCATCACAGGTCTGTACACCACCATCGTCTGCCTGCTGGCGTATGCCGCGTTTGGCCCCTCGCCCTATTTAGTGCTGGGGCCAGACTCCTCGCTGGGACCGATGATTGCAGCCGCGATTTTGCCACTGGCGGCTGGGGACGAGGCGTATGCCATTGCCCTGGCTGGCATGTTGGCCTTGTTTGTGGGACTGGTTTGCGTCGGCGCAGGGGTGGCACGCTTGGGCTTCATCTCTGATTTGCTGTCGATGCCGGTGCGCGTCGGCTACCTGGCTGGCCTGGCGGTAACGATTTTTGTGGGGCAGCTGCCGAAACTGTTTGGCTTCTCCACCGATGCCGATAGTTTCCTACAAGAAGTCGTCGCGTTTGTGCAAAATTTGGATGAGACGAATGTCTATGCCTTAGGCGTGGGGTTGTTGACACTGGGCATTATTCTTAGCCTGAAAAAATGGAGACCAAACTGGCCTGGCGTGCTGATTGCGGTGGTTGCTGCCATTTTGGCCGTGGTGATGTTTAATCTGGCGGCGAAGGGAGTTGATACGGTAGGTGTGCTGCCTCAAGGATTCCCCAAACCCGCTTTTCCTCGGGTTCAATTGGCTGATTTGCCGATTTTGGCAGCAACGGCCGTTGGCATGTCATTAGTCGCCATCGGTGACACCATCTCCACCTCAGCCGGTTTCGCGGCACGCAAGGGGTATGATGTAGACAGCGACCAGGAGATGGTGGGCATCGGTTCGGCCAACCTGCTGGCTGGCCTGTTTTCTGGTTTTCCCGTTAGCACCAGCAGTTCCAGAACGGCCGTTGCCGAGCAATCTGGCGCCAAAACCCAACTAACTGGGGTCGTCGCCGGTCTGCTAGTGCTGGCAATGCTGCTCTTCGTGCCAGGATTGGTGCGCAACTTGCCCCAACCGGCGCTGGCAGCCATCATCATCACCGCCGCCATCAGCTTGTTTGATACACAAGCGCTGCGCCACTTGTGGAAAGTACGTAAAAGCGAATTTATGCTGGCTGTTGTGTGTGCGCTGGGCGTGATTTTGATTGGCGTCTTGCAAGGCATTGTCATTGCCGTTTTTGTCGCTATCTTGCAATTTTTTGAACGCTTCTGGCGGCCCTATTCAGCCGTGCTGGGTGATCCACAAGGTGTGCCTGGCTATCACGATATAAAACGGTATCCCGATGCCAAACAAATCCCTGGCTTACTCATGATTCGCTGGGATGCGCCGCTGTTTTTTGCCAACGCCAACATCTTCCGCAAACAAGTGCGTGATTTGATCGCCGCTTCTGACCCCAAACCACTATGGGTCTTGATAGCCGCCGAACCCGTCTCAGACATTGACGTAACGGCCGCAGATGTGTTAATCGACCTGGATTTGGAATTAAATGAAGAAGGAATTCACCTCGTCTTTGCCGAGGTGAAAGACCCGGTCAAAGATAAAATTGTGGCGTATGGCTTGCTCGATACCATCGACAGCCGTCATTTTTATCCGACAATTAAACGTGCCGTCAAAGAATTCAGGCAACTCACGGAAAACATTGATTTGACTGGCGAACGTAATCCGATTGAAGGTCCGCCAGCCCCGGAAGAACCATAACCATCTTCATGTTGGCAAACTATTTGAATAACTTGACAGGTCGGTCTCAAGTCATCTAATATCTAGACAGACTAGACAGAACAGAGGTGATTATGAGCCAGACATGGCAGTTGCAAGACGCGAAAAATAAATTTAGCCAGGTAGTTAAAGATGCTGTAGGTGAAGGGCCGCAAATCATCACCAAACATGGGACAGAGGTTGCTGTGGTACTTTCCTATCAAGAGTACAAACAAATGATTGCCGCACAAGGAAAATTGTCCGACTTTTTCCGCAGTTCACCCTTGGCTGAGGTGGAATTAGATTTGAGTCGTGATACCAGCCCCTCTCGACCGGACATTCAGTTATGAATTTCTTAAACCGCAGAGAACGCAGAGGATGCAGAGGAATTCTCTAGTTTTTCTTTGCGCTCTCCGCGCCCTCTGCGGTGAAAAATAATGATGCGATACTTGTTAGACACCTGTGTCATTTCAGAATTGGCATCGAAGCAGCCAAACCAGGCCGTTATCGATTGGATTGATAGCATTGACGACGACCATATCTATTTGAGCGTCATCACCATCGGCGAAATCAAGAAAGGCATCGAGAAACTACCTGATTCAGCACGGAAAGAACAACTGGCCGAGTGGCTAGAGGAAGATTTATTGAGCCGGTTTCAGGGACGGATAGTGGGGGTGGATGTTTCAGTGATGCTCACCTGGGGAACACTTACAGCCAAACTAGAACAACAAGGCGCACCCATGCCTGCCATCGACTCCCTCATCGCCGCCATCGCCCTGCACAGCAACCTCACCCTCGTCACCCGCAATGTG
>JACSSI010000272.1 GCA_014879345.1 Anaerolineae bacterium
GCCCAGGTTTGCGCGATTTGTGCCATTTTGGGCGAGATGGCGCGGTGAAAAAACCTGTTGTTGCGGCGACTAGTCGCCGCGCCATCCCGCCCCTACCTTGTAGCGTCGCTAAATTGAGAATTGCTGCTAAGAACGATTACCGATTGACGATTTTAGATTGACGATTTACGGCGAGACTTCTGCGATTTTACTATTCCAGATTTTTTACTGCCCAAAGCAAGCGTTGGATAATCGTAATTGCGACCAGGATTATCATTAAAACAAACAGCCAAATGAACCATTGATTAAACAGAATAAACAAACTATAAAAAATGATCGTCTCAGTGCCGCCGATAATACCAGCAGGCATCGTCACGCTGGTTTGTTCACCCTGGTTTTCTGCCCCTGCGGCTCGCTTCTCCAAAATCGCTGAAAGGTACATCCACGAGGCTGCGTTCACGTAAAAGACAGCCAGCAATATCACCAACGCCATATAAGCAGACGTTGAAGGCTGCCCCAAAACCAAACCAATAGGGATGAGAGCATATACGATAAAATCCACCAAGATATCCAGATAACCGCCAAAATCACTCTGGCTGTTTTGCATTCGCGCCACCACACCGTCCAAGGCGTCAAAAGCTCTATTGAAAAACCAGGCGAAAAATGCCAGCCAGTAAAGCTGATAGGCTAGGGCGCCAAACGCCAATATCCCAAAAAGTAACGAAATCAATGTGAGTATCGCTGGCGGCACTCGGTGAAACCAAGTTGCAAATGGCCGGAATGCTATCTCTTTTATTTGGCGCATTTTGTTATCAAGCATAATTGTGAGCGAAGTCTAATAGTCCAACAAAGTAGCCGAGGGCTGAAGCCCCCGTCTAAAAAGCAGTACCCCATGAATGGGGCTATGATGTTAAAAAGCCGAGTTACGGAGCTTTAGAAAACAAATCGGTAATTGTGTCATGCCCGCGAAGGCGGGCATCCACAAGTGGTGGCAAATGGATTCCCACCTTCGTGGGAATGACAGGTTTATTAACGAAATAAATTTTTAATATTCATAAGCCGTTACTACGAACCTTGTTTGAAGTCGGCGAGGATGATTTTGGGATTGTTGTGGCTCAGAATTTGAGTTTGCCATTGCCAGGTGTAACCATCTTCAGTGTGGGCAGCTTGAATAGCAAGGCGAATGGTGTCACCGGCTGTGAGGTGAACAGGTTTGAGAAAGGGGAAAAAACCACGGCCGTAAACGGCTGCTGATTTTACTGATTGGGGTGCGTTTGAAAAACCGATACCATTTAGTAATTCTGCGTCAAACCAGACAAGTAGACCATGCGCTGTGCCATCACGAACGGCCGTTTGCTCAATTGAAGCGCTCACATCCGGGTCAGTGATAGTACGGTAATCTAACGTTGCCCAGTTGGTCGGCTCAGTAAGCAGGTGGGATACCCGAATTAGGTCTGTGTCATCATGCTGCCACTGGTTTAAGATAATCTGCCGCGCTGGCTCCATTGTAAACCCGTAAGGATCTGCCCACGATTTAAGCATATTTTTATAAACAAGCGGAGCTTCTACCACAGACACCCACAAGGTATCTTTTTGGGGGATGAGCATACCATTTGGCGCTAAATGACGGTGTCGAGCATCGACAATAGCGGGGATATGCTCGCCAAATAAAGGCAGCACGCCACGTAAATCGGAAACAATGACATCGGCTCGTTCTGGCAAAGAAATATTCGTAGAACTATCTTGGATGAACTCGATACGGTCAGCATACCCATTGGCCTCAGCCACCTGCCAGGCCAGGTCAATAGCATCATTTGGCTCGACAGCATAGACCTTACGCGCCCCAAATTTACAGGCGAGTAAGGCATGGATGCCAATGGCGGTGCCTATATCGAGGACGACAGATTGGGGAGTAACGGCCGTTTTCAACGCATAAGCATACGGATCCATCCGTACCTGATCGGCCATCATATTACCGTAATCAGTTAAATCATACATGGGGGGAATAAAAACTGACAGATTTTCAGCGTCTATTAGCTGGAAACCTGTCAGTTTTGGCAGACTACATATCGTCTAGAATCTGCTTCTTCTTGGCATCAAATTCTTCGTCGGTAAGAATACCCTTATCACGCAACTCAGCTAACCGTTCAAGTTGTTCATAAGGATCATCGCCAGAAGAATCACCAGCCGAATCATCATATCCTTCGGCGGCATCGTCTTCCGCATCAGCGGCATCAACCTGATCCCATTCTTCATCAGACATTTCTTGTGGCTGAATGCCTAACTGTTGCGTGGCTTGAGCCAATTCTTCATCAGTCAGTTCTTCGGCCGGTTTGCCAGCTTGTTGCTCAATACGCTCAACATCTTTCTTGCTGTATTTGTGAACAGCAGCCGTGCCCAAAGCAATTGCACCACCCACGAGAATAATACGCCGTCTTCTAACACGGCGACGACGGCGGGCACGCATCCGTACTGCCATTCTTGTTGCTGCCCTTCCTGCAGGCCCACGTCCGGGGCCACCAATGCCACGCCCGGGGCCACCAATGCCACGCCCAGGACCACCAATACCACGGCCTGGACCACCAATACCTCTGCGTCTCATGAAACACCTCCATTTAAGTTTAGAATCATTATAAACCTAGTTTCCCAGGGTCTTTTGATTTTACATGGAAAAGTGAATAGATGAAATGATTGGCTCAAATTAAAACCAAAAATATACGTTAATCTGCGGATAAAATCTAAAGGAAATTTTAATTTCAATAATCTATTATTCATTTCATACGCCCACAAACAATGTAAAAATCAGAAATTGACGGTATCATTCATTGAAAAACAAGCTATCCAAATAGATAAACTACACACTCAAATCCAACACACAAACCAAAATAAGGAAATAAAACCTTGAACGAACCAACATCAACAGACACCAATAAACCACGCCGAAAACGAATTACCATTCGTCAGGCAGAAGCGGCCGATATACCAAACTTAATCCAATGCCATAAAGCCGTATATGGCGACCTGTATGAAGATGCAGAACTCTATGGCAAACGAAAATATGAGCTTCAATTATCCGCCTTTCCTCAAGGGCAAGTTATTGCTGAATTGGATGGGCAAATAGTCGGATATACCACCTCACTCATCGTGCAACTAGATGATGAAGACCATTGGTACACCTACAGTGAAATAACTGGTTCTGGCACCTTTAGCACCCACACTCCCAGCGGCGACACCCTCTATGGTGCCGATATAGCCGTCCATCCAGATTTCCGTCAACGAGGTATTTCTAAGCGACTGTATAAAAAACGGCTGCAACTCCTGAAAAAATACAACTTACGGCGCATGGTCGCACATGGTCGCATCCCTGACTATTATCGCGTTAGCGGCAAAATGACAGCAGAAGAGTATGTGCGTCGTGTAGAAGCTGGTGACATGTGGGACTCAGCTTTGAAAGCACATCTTTCTGCCGGCTACCATGTCAAGCGGCTGCTGTTGGATTATGTAGAAGATGAGCAAAGCCTCAATTACGCCACCTGGCTAGAAATGCCCAATCCCGATTTCCAATCAGAAAAGCGAAAAATTGCCGCAGCCCCCATCAAACGGCCGGTAAGAGCCATTCGTGTCTGCGCCGCTCAATGGTTGATGCGCAAGATAAATAGTTGGGAAGAGTTCGAGCAAATGGTCACATTCTTTGTCATGTCGGCTGATAGTTATCATTGCCACTTCCTCATTTTGCCTGAGCTGTTTACCGTCAATTTATTTAGTCTGCTGCCACCTGATATCACCCCCAAAGAAGCGGCTTGGAATTTGGCCGGTTATCATGAAAAATATGTGGCGTTGTTCACTCATTTGGCACAAAAGTATCGGCTGTATATCGTCGGTGGTTCCACCCCTGTGGAACGGGAGGGTTTGCTATATAATGTCGCCCATCTCTTCTCTCCGTCTGGCAATGTCTATACACAGGATAAATTGCATGTGACCCCTTATGAACGCGCTTTCTGGGATATTCAGCCAGGGGAATCTTTAAAAGTATTTGAGACGCCCTGGGCAAGAATTGCTATTCAAATCTGTTACGACATTGAATTCCCTGAGACCTCTCGCTTGTTGGCTTTGGCTGGGGCAGAAGCTATTTTTGTGCCGTTTAGCACAGATGAAAAGAAGGCTTATTACCGTGTTCGCTATGCTGCCCATGCTCGTGCAGTTGAAAATTATATGTACCTGGCTCTGGCAGGAAATGCTGGCAATTTGCCTACTACGCCTTCTTATTTACTCAATTACAGCCAGTCGGCCATCCTTACGCCTAGTGATTTTGCGTTTCCCCTGGAAGCCACGGCTGCTTTAGCCGATCCTAATACGGAAACTGTTGTCATTGCTGATTTGGATTTAAATGCGTTGGCTCAGCAGCGTGAATTAGGCAGTGTGCGCCCCTTACAGGATCGTCGTCCAGATTTGTATGAATTACGCGCCAAGATTCCCATCAAAACGGTTTATGTGGAGTAAACTTTATCGAAAAGTAAGCGTTCAGTTCCTTTGGAGACTTTTGAAGTTTTAGACGCAAAAAAACGAAAATTCCAGAGATAAAAACTTCAAAAGCCTGAACAGTTATATCGAAAACAAGGGTTGCTGTAGATTTTTTCCGCGCCTATGAGATTTTTTATGACAGAATCAGACAAGATCACTCACCAACCAGATTTTTTCACTGATCTCAAACGTGAATTGGGCGATGTGTGGAAAGCATTGGCAAACGGCTGGTCGCAGAGTGGTGTTTCGCTGCGTAATGGATTGCGCCGGGTGCGCGATGCCAGGCTTGATTACGTGCTTATGCCTATTGGCGGGTCTTTGCCAGAACGGGCGGCGCCACCACGCAGTTTTATCGAACGCCAACTGCCGCTGCCGCCGCCACCTTTGAGTATGCAGGTGATTAACGGCCGTTTACAAGCCATTGCTGATGCAGATAATGTGAAAGGGGTTGTTTTTCTGTTTCAGGGGTTTGGCGCCGGGTTAGCCACTCTGCAAAACCTGCACCGTTCCCTCACCAGACTGCGCGAAAACGGCAAAGAAGTCATTGTATACACGCCGGTGCTGGATATTGCCAGCTATTACGTTGCCAGTGCCGCAAACCGTATTATTGTGCCACCCAGTACGCAGTTTGATGTGTTGGGCTTACGCATGGAAGCCATGTTTCTCAAAGATGCGCTGGCTCAAGTCGGGGTAGAAATGGATGTGATTCAGATTTCACCCTACAAAACTGCCTACAATATGTTTGGTGAAGCAACTATCACCGCAGAGCAGCAGGAACAACTGACCTGGCTTCTGGAGGATCGCTTTGATGAGATGACGGCAACGATGGCAAACGGCCGTTCTCTCAGCCAAGAAACCTTTCAAGCCCTCATCGACCAGGCTCCCTTCTTCCCTGATGAGGCGCTCAAAGCGGGATTGATCGACGACATCGCCTATGAAGACGAGCTGGCTTATTTGCTTGTGAAGGAGATAGAGGCGGAGGTAGAGGCAGAGGAAGCGGGAGAGGAGAAGGCAGCCTCCCTGCCTCTGGGAGGGACTGAGGGAGGGCAAGAGCGCCCTAAGGCAAAGTTGGTTCCCTGGCCTCAAGCCTCTGGCATGCTCCTGGAAAAAGTGCGAAAAAAACAACGGCCGTTCATTGGCGTGGTCAGCCTGGAAGGAACCATCATGATGGGGTCAAGCACAAACCCGCCCATCGACCTGCCCATTCCCTTCATCGGCGGTACAACAGCCGGAGAAATTACCCTGCGCCAACAATTGCGTGCCGCTGAAAAGATGGACAACATGGCCGCTCTCATTTTCCATGTTGATTCCGGCGGCGGCTCGGCGCTTGCCTCCGATATTATTGGCCGCGAAATTGAACGCATTAGCCAGAAAAAGCCAGTGCTGGTTTATATGGGCAATGCAGCCGCATCAGGCGGCTATTACGTCAGTGCCTATGCGAAGCATATCATGGCACAAACAGGCACGATTACCGGCTCTATCGGGGTCATCAGCGGCCGAATCAGCACCAAAGGGTTGTTTGAAAAATTGCATGTCAATCAGGTGAATCTACAACGGGGCGCCCGTGCTGGCCTCTATCAAGAAAGCAACCCGATGACAGACGATGAGCGACAAGTGTTCTGGGACAGCATTTTACAATCTTATGTCAAGTTTAAAGAAGTGGTAGCAAACGGCCGTTCTCTCCCCTATGATGAATTAGACCCAATCTGTGAAGGACGGGTCTGGACAGGACGGCAAGCTGTTGATTTGAAATTGGTAGACAGCACCGGAGATTTTGTAGACGCCATCCGCAAGGCAGCGGAACTGGGCGGCATGGAGACGGATGATGCGTTTAGGATTTCGGTGGTGAATATTGATGAGGGAAACGGCCGTTATGCCCAGCCAAAACCATTTGAAACGATTAACCCAACCGATGAAGCTTCCAGAACCCTCTCAGAAATTGTGCGTTTGCTTTTTGGGGAAAACATCGCTGCTCTGAAGGGGCAGCCGCTCATGATAATGCCTTTCGATATTCATTTTTAGGGTTTGTAGTGATGGCTTTAGTCATCAACGATAGCATCACTACCATTTACCCCCACCCTAACCCTCCCCCAAAGGGAGAGGGGATTACCGGAATAATTATTTAACGTTCAAAAGTAGTGACTACAAACCTGCATTCATCCAGCCGGGAGA
>JACSSI010000273.1 GCA_014879345.1 Anaerolineae bacterium
CCCTTCGGCCAATAAAAATTGACTGCGCATGAATAATTCCACATGACCGGTCTTGCGGCTTTGCGGCTTCCGCGCACCTTTGGCGATGGCTTTCATCTTGCCAAACTCGCGCGTGTAGAGCGTCAGCAAGCGGTCGGCCTCGCCAAAATTATGACGCTTGAGCACAATGGCTTCAGTACGTAGCGTGCGTTCTCTGGGCATAGAAATGATGAATGATGAACGATGAGTGATGAATAAACGTGACTGGCAATCGTCAATCGCAAATCATCAATCATCAATCGTCAGATGCTCGGGTCCAAAATGATCAGGTAATAGGGTGTACAGGCTGGTTTCACGGCCGTTTCCATTTGCATCCACCAACCACACCGGCACATCGCCAGCAAACTCGGCCAACACTTGCCGGCACGCGCCACAGGGCGATCCGGCGTTTTCAGTGCAAACGACGATGGCTTCGATGTGGCGTACACCATCAGATACCATTTTGACAACGGCCGTTCTCTCCGCACAAATAGTCAACCCATAAGATACATTTTCGACATTACAACCGGTATAGAAACGGCCGTTGTCTGCCAACAGCGCCGCTCCCACCGCATACTTGGAATAAGGAGAATAGGATTGTTTTCTGGCGTCTATCGCAGCTTGAATGAGTGCCTCTCGTTGTTCAGTGGAAATCATGGAAGAACCTTTCGATTAACGATTTCGGATTGACGATTGACGATTACTCGCCACCCGCCACATATTCAAACGGTTTCACTATTGTACCATCAACCAGCACACAATTTTCAACGGCCGTTTGCTCCAGCCGACAACCATTCCCAATCTGCGCATGACGCACAATCGTATTGGGGCCAATCACACAGTCCGCCCCGATTTTGGTATTGCCTTGCAGATAGGTATTGGGCCAAATAATCGTATCTTGGCCGATGGTCACATCCGGGTCGATGAAAATGGTTGCGGGATCAACCAGTGTCACCCCATTCTCCAGCCAGCGCTTGTTAGCCCGATTGCGGAAAGCCCGCTCCACTGCCACCAGTTCTGCCCGTGTGCCAGCTCCCAAGCTCTCAGCCACATCATCTGTCACAATCGCTTCCACCAGCCGGTCTTGCTGCACCGCCAACTCGATCATATCTGTGAGGTAATATTCCTGCCCCGACCGTGCCTGACGCAGCGGTAACTTGTGGATATTCTGCCACAGCCAGGCGGCATCAAAGCAATACACGCCTACATTTAATTCAGGAATCGCCAAAAGCTCCTGCGTATTGTCACGCAACCGCGCTTCGGCCACTTCCACAATCTCCGCCACGTAGCCACTGCGGTCACGCACCACCCGGCCAAATGTGGAAGCAAACTCCCCCATGACCGACAACATGACCACGGCCGCGCCCGTTTTAACCTGCGTTTGGGCCAACCGAGTCAACGTCTCCGCTTTCAACAAGGGCATATCGCCATAGGTGACAATCACTTGTTCAGCTTGCCCTTTCACGAGTGATTCCGCCATCATGGTGGCATGACCTGTGCCCATTTGCTCCGCTTGCACCGCGTATTGAGCGCGGTCGCCGATGAGCTTCTGCACCCCATCCGCCCCTTTGCCTACCACCAGCACTGGCGGCACATCAGCCACTGCTTCGGCCGCGTCAAAAATGTGCATCACCATCGGTTTCCCCCCGACTTCATGCAGTATTTTCTGTTTTTTCGATTTCATCCGCGTCCCTTGCCCGGCCGCAAGCAGAACAACAGCTAGTTTTGTCATGTGGTTAATCCTTTAGTCTGGTAGTCAGATAGTTGGTCAGTCATTTCCTACCCGCCCCATCTCTTTGCTTTTCAAAATGAGGAGCTCTCATACCAATTCACAATTTTCAGGTTCTGGACTCTTGAAAATTCAGCGATGTTGCGGGTAACAAGTGTCGCATTATTGGCTAAAGCGGTTGCGGCAACAAGAATATCATAGGACCCAATTGGCTGCCCTTGCTTTTCCAAATCCGCACGGATAAACGCCGCACTTTGGGCTTCCGCTTCCGCAAATGGCAGAACTGTTACGGCGGAAAGAAAGGTTTTTAATTGTTGGGTTCGCTTCTCTGGTGCTGTAGATTTGGCGATGCCTACTTCTAGTTCATACACCACAATACTGGGTACGCCGATGTCTTTGGGTGACAGTTGTAATAAATTGTCAGACACGTTGCCCATGTCTTTGAAGTAGTAGATGAGGGTATTGCTATCGAGTGCAAACATTATAAAGTTTCCCGTGCTACATCCTCACCTAAACCCGCACGTAATTCTTCAATCTCAGGAAAATCTTGCCACGCACCAGCCAAGGCAACCACAGATTCCGGCCATTCTGTTTCTAATTTTTCTCGAATAACACCTGCGATCCATTTGCTTTGAGAAATATGCTTTGCCTTCACTAAAGCCCTCAGTTTTTCATCTGTATCTTTATCCAAATAAATCGTAATTTGAGCCATTTGAAGATACCTCCACTATAAAACTCTCTCACAGCTCAGTGAAAATTATATTTTATATTATACTTGTATCAGGCGTGATTTCAACAGCAAACTGGCAACGGGCAAGGCAACGGCCGTTTTCCCCCAAATCTGTAACCTCGTTAAGCCTTCACTGCTGGCATAGCATAGGAAAGGCTGCCGCTTATCTGTCAGGATTGCTCTCTTTGCCATCCCGAAAAATGCAAAAACTCGCTGCCGGTATCATGCCCCCATTCCCAGTTTGCCACGATGCCCACTCGGCGAATTTTGAGGGGAACTACCTCTGGATAAAAGTCTGTTAGCGCCCGGTAGAGGACGGGTTCGCCATCAATGGTAACGAGGTAATTGTTGCCATCAAATGTGACACGCATGTCATAGGGCCGCCCCCAGAAAACACGGCCGCCCACATTCGTCCAAATGGCATCATATATATCCTCAAAGCCATGCCAGGTGAAGAATGAGGAGATAGAGGCGCCCTCATAAAAATCGTCCAGCCAGGTATTGACGATGAGAAAGTTATCGTCGTCTTGCCAGAATATGAGACCGCTGCGCCCCCGTTCCCATTGGCCGCGATCTGTGCCGGGCGGCTGAATGATGACGCGCAGGTCTGCATAATCGGCTGAATCCCACGCGATCATGTAGGCGGTACGGCTCGGGTTGGGCTGTGCCGCTGTGGCGACGACTCGAGCAGACCCTTGTCCGGTAAGTTGAAACTGTCCCGTACCGATGGTGCGCTGCCACACCTTGCTGCTGCCGCTGAGTTGACGGCCGTTTAACTCCCCCTCTTGTCCCGTAAAATCATCTGCGGCAACGGGAACGGCCGTTTCCGGCAGCCAGGGTTCAGGTACAGTCAGGCCATCGGGTATCGCCACAAAGCGGGGATGGGCTTCAAACTCGCGCAGCGTAAGGCTGCCAGCCTCTGCCACTGCCAGCCCGACACCCGCCGCTGGCGTCAGCCTGTCATCGACCAGCGGCGTTAAAAGTTGTGTGCCATCCAACAAGAAACGCATCTCCTGACCGTCGTCCAGAATTTGCAGGGCGTATGGCTGCCCAGGCACAAACGGGACAGCATCTGCCTCGGCAACGAGAAGCCACTTGCCTTGCTGTTGGCGGGATACTTCACAACGGCCGTTACCCAAACGCAGTCGCCACTTATTTTCATCATCCTGCACGCGCCAAAACAGGTCAACGGCCGTTTCCATTTGCTGTGGTGTGACCAATACGTGCAGCAGGCCAACGGGCTGGGTGGTAGACAACCAGGCCGCGCTGTTTGCCATCTGCGCCGCCAATCCTTGCGCCGTGCGTGCAAATTCACCGGCACTGACCTGCCAGATACCACCGACTTCCGCCGCCGAGTTTTGCAGCAGGCCAGCGCCTGTAAACGAGTCGGCGGCATGGGCGGTGGTGTACCAGTTTGCCAGGGTAGGAACGGCCGTTACCTCTGCCCCATAAACCCGCGTATCGACAGCAAAGCCAATTTGCCCCATCACACTTTGGGTGACGACGGCATAGAGATTCTCATCCTGGCTGCGCACGTCGATGCCTAATGGCCGCATTTGTGGAATCGCCGCCAATCCGGGAATGCCCGGCAGCGAGGCGGCATAATATGCAGCGCCGTGCGCGCGCAGGACAACCAGGTAATACATGGGTACGTTTTGGCAGCCATGTTTTACCGGCGCTGTTTTGCCCTCAGCTTGCAGCCAGAGTTCCCCGTTATTCGCGCCCAGGGCGTGCATGACAAAGCCGTTCCCGCCAAGCAGCGGATCGGGAGCCTCTTCTGTAAACCAGCCTACGCCCAGATTTTCATCTAACAACGGCCGTTGTTCTTTCCGGTAGTATCGATCCAGCCAATACCAGCGTCGAATCTGCTGGATGGTCGGCGCTTTACGGCCGTTTTTGCCAAACTGCCACAACCGCCGCAACGCTGACTCCGTTTCACTGCCCTTCACCCAGCGCCCCAGTCGCCGCCCAAAGCTGTGTGTCAAATCTCCAGTTTGGGCAGTGTTGTGGCCGTTGAGCATGTAGACAGCAAACGCCAGTCCGGCTTGACGGGGAAATGGGCCATACGCCAAAGCCGCGCGTCCCCAACCGGGATGCAGCAGGGGACGCATACGCAGCGCCCCATGATCCACCGCCATCACCCCTTCAACATCTCTGCCACCTCTGACCACACCCTCCCCATTTGGCTGCCCAACGACTTGCCCGGGTTGACATAAATCGTGAAAATTATCTTTTACAACGTGCATACTTACTCAAAACCTCCTGCCCCTGCAAATGTTTCTACCGCGTTTTTCCCCGCTGATTCCGGGAAGGTATCAATCATCCTTGAATTCAAAATGAGTGGCAGATAGGTTGACCCCAATTGATTTTCCCACAGTCGGACTGGCGGATTGCCCGTCCAATTGGCACCGTAAATATCATAGTCGCCATCGTTGCCCACATCAGCCACCACCCCATTGTGAAGGCCGCCCCCGGCAATCACTTCTTTATGCCAACTAAGCGCTTCCCCATCCACATTAGTGACTATCATGATCTCCTGGGCTGAGGAAGTGTGCATCTGCGCCACAACGACGTCTATATCCCCATCTATATCCATATCGGCTGCTTGCAGGGTGTGCGCCCGATTTACGGCAGCCAGAATGGTGTGTTTTGTCCAGGCACCAGTGGGATTACTGCCAGAGGGTGTCCACCAGTCAACGTCGGCGGTGTCTTCGGAACTGGAGAAGAGGACGTCCATTTTCTTATCCTGGTTCAAATCAGTGACGAGTGCTTTGAAATTGGCAGGCGCAGTGCCGATGGTGTGCTGAATCCAGTTAACGGCCGTTCTGGCAGCATTGCCTTTTGGATTTTGTAACCACACCCCTCGCAGCACCAAATCGACAGCGCCATTGGCATCAATATCGCCGCTCGCCATCCCTTCAGACCCCAAAGACACACCGGAGAAGCTTGTTTCCGACCAGGTGTTTGCCCCGGTTTGGAAAAAGACAGCCGCTTTGTTATTGATACGGTAAGCTACATCTAAACGGCCGTTTCCATCAAAATCCGCCAATTCCACATCCTTAACCCAACTGCCCCCCACACCAATGATGTGGCGCACCCACGCTGTTCCCACTCTTGGATTGCCGCCCGGCAGCGGATTCTGGAACCAGAGTAAATTGCTGCCACTTGAACCGTCCGGAACCACAATATCCAGATCGCCATCCCCATCAACATCACCCAGTTCACCATCTGTCGTAAATTCGGTGTTCGCCGTGGCAATGGGGTGTGGTGTCCAGTCAGGGTACTCATACCATGTCAGCGGCTCCGAGGGCATACCACCAATCACCAAATCCGGAAACCCGTCCAGGTCGATGTCACCAACGAGCTTAATATCACCGGCCGTGTCGTCAATTTCTGAATAGTGGAAAGGGATGGAAAGCGTGGACGCGGTTGATGAGGCAGCCGACGCTGCCATATCGTTGACCCCAGACTGTTCATGACCGCCCACACAACTGGCAGTCCATACTCCCCCCAACAAAACCAACGCCACACCGGATATAACCGCTCTTTTCAATTTATTCATACACCTCGCAATGAACAAGACCCTAAAGTTATCTGGACGCTTGCATATGATAACGCCGAAACAATTCCACTTCCTGGAAAAAACAGTATAAAAAGTCACCATCGGCTACATCATGCAACGTCAGCCAGCCTGCATCCGGCTGTAACGATTCCATTTGAGAGCGGTGCTGCGCCAAGGCAACTTGTTTTTGCGCCAGCACATCACTGATGTCTATACCAACCTGAAATTCAGGCAGCAAGCGCAGCCCAAACCAGGTTAACGCACTGGTTTTAAGGGCAACACGGGTATCACGTCGTCTGTTTTGCAGCAGGTTTACCCAGGGCCAATGGAACCAGTACCACACCGGATATTCGTAAATTGTCACAGCAAACGGCGCCGCTTTTAGCGCAGCCATGACAGCAGCGTGGGTCATAAAATGGTCAGACGGGGGTTCTTTTGGGGATGGCACAAAAATTTGTGCCGGCTGAATTTCTGCAAGCAGCGGTGTCACAGCGGCAATGGCTTCATCCTGAACGGTATGCAGCATCCCGTCCGAAAAGCCAAGAAAATGGACGCGATAAGAGGGCACGCCCAACTCGTGCGCCGCTGCAACGGCTTCTTGCTGACGGAGTGCCGCCAACT
>JACSSI010000274.1 GCA_014879345.1 Anaerolineae bacterium
GAGAAGCTGGAAAAATATGGCTTGCAAGACCTGGTAAGATTTTTCACTGATTTGTCGGCGCAGATGATGCCGATTGTGATTTTGCTGGAAAATGCGCAGTGGGCAGATGATGCATCCTTGACGGCTATCGAGTATTTGCTGGAGGCTTGTTATGATTTGCCGATTCTGGTGGTTTGCCTGGCACGACCGGAGTTGATGGAGAAACGGCCGTTATGGAATAGTGAAGATGATCCATTAAGCCCCTACCTGAAAGTGTCCATGCCGCCCTTGTCTGCCATTGACAGTCGCCACATGGTTGCCGACATTTTGACCCGCGTGCGCCACGTTCCTTTTAAACTGTCTGATCTCATTGTGTTTACCGCTCAGGGCAACCCCTTTTATTTGGAGCAACTGATTCAACTGCTTTATGATGAAGAAATTATTCGCAAACAGGAGCAGGAAGACAATGTAGATTTGGGGAAATTGGATACGTTTGTGGCGCCCGATTCTTTGTCTGGCTTGTTTGCCGCTCGTGTGGCACTTTTGCCCTTTGAACAGAAAAAAATCATCGAGGCAACGGCCGTTAGTGGGCGTGTATTTTGGGACAGTGCTATTCCGAGATTGCTTTTCCCGGAGGTGGAGCTAGAACCGGCGACCGTGCAAATGCAACTGACGGCTTTGGAGCAAAAGGGTTTTATTTTCCGGCAGCGTTCTTCTATGATGGCGGGTTCATCCGAGTTTGCTTTTTCCCATGATTTGCTGCTGGATGTGGTATATGAGCAGATGGCGCGACCTATTCGAAAAATTTATCATGGCCGGTTGGCGGATTGGCTGGTGGGGCGCATGAAAACGCAGCGCTTGTCTTTTTATGCACCGATCATTGCCATGCATTATCAAAAAGCTGGCAATGCGGAAGCGGCAGCCAAATGGAGTGATCGGGCGTGAGTGAGTTGTTGAATCTGGAAAAGGCGATGGCAGTCATAGGCGGCCAGCGAACCCTGTTGGGGGATTCGGTGGTGGATGTGACGCTGGCGGCTTTACGGGCAAAACGAGAGGGATATGGCATGGAAACGGCCGTTCCCCTGCCAGAGCGCCCGACCCAACGTAAACAACTTACCATCCTCTTTGCCCGCGTTTCCGGATTTACCGGGGCGGCGCACGCCATACCAGACACCCGTATACTCAACATCATCAATTTGCTGTGGCGGCGGCTCGATGGCGCCATCACCAGTCAAGGCGGCATGGTGGATAAGCACATGGGCGATGCAGTCATGGGCTTATTCGGCGTGCCAGTGGCAGCAGAGGATGACCCGAAACGAGCCGTGCGTGCGGCGTTGGCAATGCGGAAAGTCTTGCATGATTTCATCGCTGAGATTCGGGCTGATTTTGAGGTGCAGGCTGAAACTGTGCCAGCCGCCGCAGCGGTTTTGGCGGCGTTAGATGCCTTGAGTCTCGATGTTGGCATTAACACGGGGCCTGTGCTGGTGGGCGAAGTGGGTACAAGCGATGAGTACACCGTTATTGGGGATCCGGTGAATGTAGCCAGCCGCTTGCAGCAAAAAGCGCCCAAAGGGGGCATTCTTATCGCGCATGAAACGTATCTTCTGGTGCATGGTGCGTTCGACATCGAACCGCTGGGGCCAATGCAAGTGCGCGGCAAGCCCAAACCAATTCAAGTTTATTTGGTGAATGGCGAACAACTGCGGGTGTTTTCATCACGGGGGCGGGGTGTAGAAGGTGTGGAAACGGCCATGATCGGGCGCGATAAGGAGCTTTTGTGGCTGCAAACCAGTTTACGTGATGTGGTGCAAAACGGCCGTGGCCGGGTTATTACCATCATCGGCGAGGCTGGCATTGGCAAATCCCGGCTGACGCATGAATATGAACGCTGGGTTGATGTCCTGCCGCTTGAGGTGAAGGTGTTGAAGGCGAATACGGAACCGAGTATGCGCCGTGTACCGTATTCGTTGATGCGAAACCTGTTCGTCACTTTTTTTGATATTCAGGATAATGATCCCGCCCCTGTTGTGGAAGCAAAAATGATGCACCAGATGGCGCTGTTTTTTCCCAATGATTCAACCGACCAGCTTGCACGACGCAGCCACGCATTGGCGCAGCTTTTGGGGCTGAATTTAGATGATGATTTGTCGCTGCCGGTGGCGGCACAGACCCGGGAAGATACGTTTGCTGACGTGGCGCGGATATTGCGTGAGACGTTGGCTGATTGCCGCGCAGGTTTGATGATATTGGAAGATGTCCATTGGGCAGATGAAGGCTCGCTGGACATGATTGACCATATTGCGGAACTTTGCCGCCAACTGCCGCTGCTGGTGTTGTGTGTGGCTCGACCAGGTTTATTGGACCGGCGCACGAAATGGGGAGTGGAAACGGCCGTTAATGGCAGTCAGCGTCTCCTGGATGAGCCTTTGGTACAGCACATGGTCAACCTGGAAATGTTGACGGTTGAGGAGAGCCAGGAACTGGTTGAAAATATCTTGCGCCACCTGCCAGAAGTGCCGCCTGCCTTGTCTGACTTGATAGTCCATCGTTCTGCCGGGAACCCGTTTTATGTGGAAGAACTGGTCAAAGTGCTCATTGAGGATGGTGTTATTGTAACGGGAGAAAAAAGCTGGCGCGTCTTGCAACAGCAGCTTGTTGATGTCCGTATTCCGGCGACCCTGACAGGGGTTTTGCAAGCACGTCTGGATCGTCTTTCCTCTTTGGAGCGCGTGACATTGCAGCGTGCGGCCGTGATTGGACGTGTGTTCTGGGACAGTCCCGTTATTTTGATGAATGATGCTGCCGAGCAAACGGCCGTTCACGCCCCGGAAACCATCACCGCCCTCAAAGCATTAGAAAAACGGGAAATGATCTTCCAGCGGAACTCCTCTGTTTTTGCAGGCAGCAATGCCTACCTCTTCAAGCATGAGATGCTGCGTGAAGTAGCCTACGAAAGCGTCCTGCTGCGGATGCGTCCTGCCTACCATAAACAAGTCGCCGATTGGTTGACACACGAAAGTGGTGAACGGGTAGCAGAATATGCTGGCCTAATTGCCGACCATTACGAGAAAGCACGCCAAAAAATTCCAGCGGCCCAGATGTATGAGATGGCGGGCAACCGGGCCAGAGAACTTTCAAACCCTCAATTAGCCTTGTCGCATTACCACAAGGTACTGGCATTAATCGCGCAAGAGCCGCATCAAAATATGTGGCGTGTTGCTGTCTTCCAGCAAGTGGCAGAACTGCTGCGGATGCAAGCGCGGCTGGTCGAGTCTGTGCAGGCATATCACAACATGTGCCAAATTGCGGAGGCGGATGGCAACTTAAGTGCGCAAGCCGTCGCGTTGGTTGCACAATCTGATGTTTTGCTTGCCCAGATACAGTATGAAAAGGCATTTACGGCCGCCGAGAAAGCTGAAAAAATAGCCTGGCTGGTCGGAGACAATTCACAATTGGCAAGAGCCTTGTTATACAAAAGCCAGGCCAGTCATCGATTGGGCAGCACCACCCAGGCGCGTGAAGCGGCGCAGCAAGCACTGGAGTGGGGCGAGCGGCTGGAAGACTCGGCATTTATCGTGCAATGTTTGCAGGCGCTAACGTTAATGTCCGTTGAAGGCGGTCGCCAGGCACATGTGACGCACTATTTGAACCGCCTCCAGGAATTGATAAACAAGTTGGATAAAGCCAAGGTAGATTTGCTGGCGATTGGCACTGGTTTTATTGCATTGGGTGAAATAAACAATCGCCTGGGACGGTACGACAAAGTGGCACGTCCTTCCCTGCTGGCCGTGCGCATCTTCAAGAAATTAGACCGCCAGGATTTGGCGGCGAAAGCGCTTTACAATCTGGGGAAATCCGGCCGTTTGCGGGGTGATATTGAGCAAGCGATGCCGTTCTACAGAGAAGCATTGGCAATTGCCAGCACCATCGGTGACCGATTCCATGAAATGTTCTACCGGCTTGAGTTAGGGGCAGCGTATGTCGGTTTAGGACGGTTTGATTTAGCGGAAAAAGAGTTGGTGGGCGTGATTCGCCTGGCAGATAACAGTACCCGATTTGAGCAGTGGCGCGGCATGTCTATGGCATATCACCATTTAGCCAGGGTGATGCTGGCGCAGGGACGATGGATGGAAGCGTTGGCGGCGGCACAGCGATCTGTGGCGCAGGCATCGGCGTTGGCTGATGAGCGTATGATAGGCAAAGCCTGGTATGGTTTGGGCTTGGTCACGGCCGCGCTGCCTCCTCAAGAATTGCCAATTACGGTTCGAGATAAAAGCTATATGCCAGATGACTGTTTTTCAGAGGGCGTGCGTTATTTGCGGCAGGCAGGTGGCGACAGTACCGGCACATTCCGGGAGCAGGCGTTGACGATGCGGGCCTGGGCGCAGTATGAAGGGGTGCAGGGCAATGAACGGCGCAGCGAGATTTTAGCGTTGGAAGCGCAGGCGTTGGCAGATGAGATTGGGCTGACGTTTGCAGACATGCGTCAATAACAATGCTATCATATCTGGCATATTGGTGGCCTTTAAAGTGTTCAAATTAAAATGAGCGGGTATCTAGAACCATTAGCCACCAGCCAACATTGAAAAAAGGAGTCGCAGCTATGAAAACGAGGAAACAGTATCTTTTGGCAGGGATCGCGATTGGTGCGATTATGGTTGTGGTATTTTTAGGGATTGGGGCGGCCGTTTCGGCATTTCCCTCTGGCAGGCTTGCTGGTTTGATTGTGCCAGCGGCTAGTACAGCAGTGCCGCCGCTTGATGAGGTTATTCCACTTGAATCCGTTTCCGATCTCACCTCGCTGAATGCGACGGTTAAGATTAGCGTGAATGGCCTTATTGATGGTGAACGTGCCCAGGGCGAACTAACCGGTTTGTTGGCGGTAGATGAGCAGGGAAAAAGCCAGATTACGGTGTCTGGCAGCTTGCTGGGTGATTTGGCAGCGCAGGTTGGTGGTTCGGTTGTGGGGTTGTTTACACCGTCCAAAGTGGATCTCTATAAAGTGCCGGAAGGGGCTTATGTGGTGCTTGGTGGTCTATTTCCCATGTGTATTAAACCTGAAGCCTTGAATGCGACGGATACCCTGGACGAGATGAGTCCGTTGAGTATGTTGAGCATGTTGACGAGCAGTGAGGTAGCACGTGGTAAATTGGTTGGCGAGGAGAAGTTGAATGGTGTGGCTGTTAAGCACTATGTTATCAACGGGGATGCGTTCCTCGCTGCCGCGCAAGCCAGCAGTGATCCACAGTTGCAAGCTTTTGGGCAGGCGTTGTGGTCGGCAGATGATGCTGATTTGTATGTGAATGAAGACGGGTATCCTGTTTTATTTAGCGGCAGTTACAGCGGCGAATATGCGCCGCTCAAGTTTGAAGGAAATTTTACGGTGGAGATTGCTTTGACTGGCGTCAATACGAATCCATCCGTGAAGCTGCCGTCTTCGTGTAAAAAACCTGTCTCAGGATAGGTGTTTTACGGGATTGGCACCCGAGGGGAGTTGTGTACTTCCCGCAGAAAAGTTTTAGGAGTCAGGTCAAAAACCTGGCTCTTTTTTTGTGTGTATTGTCAAGTAAGAATCGTTAAATTAACTTGCGACGTTTCAGAGCAGCTTGCAGCAATGGCTCAATTTGCTGCTGGATTTTTTCATTCGCATAGCCAATCCAGCTTACATCTGAATGGATGTCAAGGGAGGCGTGTAGTGGCTGACCCTGTTCATTGGTGACGATGATGCCCAGTTCGCGGGCGATGAGTTCGGTGCAAAGGTCGTAGGGGTGGCAGCAGATGCCCAAAGCCAGACCGCGTTTTGCCAACACACTTTCCATCACAGGGCGGATGTCGGCGATGAAGCGGTCATGGCCGGACATGAGTTCGTAGAGTTGGCCGCCGGAACAGATGTATTGGTCTTCAAAGCAGTGGGTTTTGCCGGGCTGCACGGGGCCAAGTGCGTCCCGTATGATTTCTTCGTCGATGGCGGCCAGTTCTTCACGGATGCCGGGGAAGAAACGGGCGATGGAGGCGAAGCCGTGGGCGATGGTGTCGGCTTGGGAGGGATGGGGGTAGATGGGGCTGTCTGTGTGGGTGAGGCGGTTGTGGCGAACGGCCGTTATCCCTCCCCCTTTTCTCGCCCAAACCTGATCCGACAGGTGCTGTTTTACCAGCGGAATCTCTGTCTGAATGGCAAATTCAATATCCTGCAAATTGGTGGCTGGCCCGTTGTTGGGCGCAACACCCGTTAAAATCCAGGCGCTGCGTTTTTGGTACATCAGTCCGCGTGTGCCGTCAATGGGATCGACGATGATGCGCCACTGAGCGTCGGCGGCGGGTGTGCCAATGGGCAGCACCAATTCGCCGTCATCCAGCCCCTCCGCGATGAGGATAATAGGCGTGTGGATGGCGATTTCACTGTCGAAATAGGTGATGAGCAGTTCTTCGCTGATGCGGTCGATGGCGTAAATGGTGTCGCCAGCTTCCTCTTTGGCGATGGCCGACATCTCGACCAGAGACGCCGTTTCACAGGCGCTGATGACGGCTTCTCGAATTTGATTGTGCAGGGTGAGAATGGGTTGGATAAGGTCAGTTAGTTCATTTATGCTGCTCACAGTTATTCACTTCCTGGTAAATCAATTATTTGTCCATTTGCAAGAAGAACGGTTTTTCCTGGAATCACCCAGTCAGCTAG
>JACSSI010000275.1 GCA_014879345.1 Anaerolineae bacterium
GGCAACGATACCACCATCTTCACCATCGCCTATGGTGGCGACGCGGACGAGGATGTGCTGTCTACGCTGGCGTTGGAAGGGAATGGCAATTTCTATCGCGGCGATGAGGCCAGCATTGAAGCGATTTATGACGAGATGTCGGCGGCGTTTGGCGGCAGTGTGGGCGTGGGACGATAGGATACAGGAAAATAGTGGGATGAAAGCTCTAGGATGGTTTATTTGGGGGATTATTGTTTGGATTGACAGCCATTTTCTGAACCGATTCCGTCGAGAGAAACATAAATATCAAAAAAAATCAAGTCTCTCGAAAATTGCGAATCAATTAAAGATAAAATTGATTTCAATTGAAGATCAAGCTCGTAATTGGACGGTTCAGCAAGAATCTCCTTCTTTGAAACAAATTAGAAAGTCTTTTACGGCAAATCCAAAGAATACGGACAGAAAAAATAAGAATGATTTGGTTCAAGTATATGAAGATTTGCGGAATTACATTCTTACAGATAACTGGAAACCCCAAATTGCTGGCATATATTATGTTGTTGTACTGCTTATTTTAATTATTTCACTTTTTTATCCTACTCTTTATTCCTACCTAAAAATTGCTTCGATTGAATGGGGTCTCAACATAGCATCAAATTCCTTTCAACCTATCTTTGCCATTTCAATCATTGTTGTTCTTATAAGCTTGTTTTCCTTTTTCTCTGTATTAAAACAACTTGTATGGTGGCAGAGAATTTATTTAGTTACTCTTGCCTTCATTTCTTTGCTTTACTCAATAAACAAAATATTTAGCGTTCCTGATTTTCTATATATATCAGATATTGTCCTTGTCTGTATCACATTCTTTCATATATCAGCAATATTAGTAACAATAGAAATTTTAGTGTATGCGTTTCAATGGAGAATATTGAGTTGGCCAATTGCAATTTGGAATTGGGCTTTATTAACTAGCTCGTCAATTGCTCGACTCGAATTGATACATAAAATTAATGCTTGGTTGGTACTTTTCGTTCCCAAAAGAAATCAAGAGTTTATTTGGGATACTTCAAAGGAGATGGATCTACTGATAGAAATGAGTAGTGTGGAAAGAGATGGAGCAGAATGGAGATCAATAATTCTGACAATATTAGCTCTTCTGGGTATTAACAATCTAATCCAATTCTTGAATCCTCTTTTTGAATGGAAACCTATCGAGCTAAAATCATCATTAATGAGTGGTACTGCAGATTTCGTAAACTATTTGACTGCTACTTCATTTTGGTCACCCGTTGGTACAATCACGATACTTATGATTGCGGCTTTCTTGTGGAGCATATTAATGGAAATATGGTTGTCTGAAACACCAAATAGAATAATTTCTGTGTGTGCAATTCAAGTAAAACAAGTAATTTCTTCTGGCCAAATACTTCATGAGAGAGAACTAGAAAATTATCGTATTATAACTACTCACAAACCACTTGATGAGAAAAATGAAAATCTTGGCATAAATATTATTGCAGAAGACCAAGTAAGTGATAATAAGTGGATATATCTTATTCAGAAACGTTATTGGCTTTTAGAAGAATAACAATATGGTGGGAAAACACAAAGACTTTAGCTTAAAAGAAGTAAACAAATTCAAACTAACCGAATTTCGAACACTCTTTTCAGAATTACGCTCCCCTCAAATATCAGAGATGAACGGCCGTTTTCGGTCTGAATTTGTTGGCCCGGGCTGGTTACGCACCATCGCCCCGCCCGGATTAGCACCACTGGGACTGGGCGGCTGGTGGGGCAAAACGTTTGACGGCCAGGGCGGCGGCATGAATATCGTGCAACGCCAGGGTGAACTGCGTGAGATCATGCCGATTGTGTTGAAGGAAGAGGTATCGTTGATAAACGGCCGTTCTGGCCTCAACATCACCTATCCACCAGGCACGCGCTTCCCCTGGCCCTGGGTTGTAGACGAAATCCGCTGGCTGGATGACAACACCATCCTGGGCATGACCCTGGTGACGAAAGCGGGCATGCACCGGCTGGCGCTGCCATTCCTGCTTCATAAAAACGATAATTAAAGATTGAAGATTGAAGATTAAAGATTGACTAATCAACTAATCAACTATCAGACTAATCGACTACCTGACTAACTCATGAACATAGACTCCCTCATCACCAAACCTACTCTTCTGCTCGATACGCAAAAAACCTTGCGTAATATCGAACGCATGATTGCCAAAGCAACCCATAGCGGCGTGGTATTTCGCCCCCATTTTAAAACGCATCAATCGGCCGAAATTGGTGAATGGTTCCGTAAACGGGGCGTAAATGCAATTACGGTATCGTCCATTGATATGGCACGTTATTTCGCCGATCACGGCTGGCGAGATATTACCATCGCATTTCCCGTTAATTTGCGCCAACTGCCTGAAATCAATCAGCTTGCCAAAGAAATCAAACTCAATCTACTGATTGAATCGATGCCCGTTGCCGAACAGATCGTTTCGGGTTTGACCCACCCAGTCAACATCTGGTTGAAAATCGATGTCGGCTATCAACGTACTGGCTTATTCTGGCAGGATTATGAAGGCATAACGGCCGTTGCCATCACCATTGCCCATGCACACAATCTCAACCTCGTTGGCCTGCTTACGCATGCAGGACACAGCTACAGTGCAGGCAGTCGAGAGAAAGTTATTGAGGTTTATGAAACCAGTGTGCAGCGGTTACAAGCGGGTCAGATTACATTGAGAGATAGAGGCATAGAAACGGCCGTTTCCATTGGTGATACCCCCACGTGCAGCCTGGTAGACACATTTGAAGGTGTTGATGAAATCCGTCCGGGCAACTTCGTCTTCTACGACATCATGCAAGCCCAAATTGGCGCCTGCTCCCTCGACGACATTTCCGTCGCCGTCGCCTGCCCCGTCATCGCCAAACATCCTGAACGCGGCCAAATTATCATTTACGGTGGCGCTGTTCATTTCTCCAAAGAATATCTGCGTCGCGGCAATGGCGCACCTTGCTACGGCCATTTAGCCCGGCTCACCCAAAATGGCTGGGAAGCCTTGCCAGACACCAGTCACATCACCAGCCTGTCGCAAGAACACGGCATCGTCCAGGTAGAACCCTATTTGCAAGACCTTATCCAAATCGGTGACTATCTGCTTGTGCTGCCCATCCACTCCTGCCTCACCGCCAACCTACTCAAACGCTACCTCACCTTAGAGGGTGAGTGGATTGAAATGATGAAATAAAGGATGAAATAATCCCATCCAACTACCTGACTAACCGACAACGAAACTATCCGACTACCAAACTACTCCAACGCAAAAGGGGTGGCTCTCAAATTTCGAGAACCACCCCTTTTGCGTTGGGAGGGTGAGGAAGAGGAGGAGGAGGCCAACACCCGTCGGTATTGGCTTGAAAGAGGAGGGTAAAGAAGAGGATGTGGAGCAAATCGGGTCGTATGTTTGCATAAGTATATTAGCACATGTGTTCTATAACGTCAAGGAATTTGGCGTCGGATTTGCAGATTCGTTTGAGTAGTCGAGAGAACAACCATCAATCCAAAATCGCTACTCTACAATCGCCTGCCCCTCTCGAATCCACCGCGCTAAAATGAAAACGGCCGTTCCCATCACCAGCGCCGACACCACCCCACTCAACACAAACCCACCCAGTTCCAACACCGCTGGCCCCGTAAACGCGCCAATCGTGCGCCCCACCGACATCGCCGCCACCACCACCGACATCACCACCGCCCGATGGTTGGGAACCAGCTCCGTCATCAACGGCATCCCGCCAACCACCGTTACTTCAAAGGTAAAAAACAGCAAAAACAGGGTAATCAGCGCTGTGGTTAAACTGGCGCTCGTAAACGGCAAAATGACATACAGCAGTGCATTCATCATACCCACCGTAATCACAATCGGCCGTTTGCCAAAGCGATCCACCGACCAGCCCGCAAACGTTTCGCCGATAATTTCTGAGCCGCCAATCACGGCCGAAGCAAAACCCAACGTTGCCAGCGTCAGACCAAAGCTCGTCTCCATCCACTCGCCATAAACGATGAACAAGATTTCATTCGCCGTCATCACCAGCACGGTATAGACAAAAGTCGCCCAAATGACGCGGTATTGCATGACAACACGCAGCGTATTACGCAAACTGAGGCCGGTGTGACTGCGTTTGCCCAAACGGGGCAATATGCGCCACATCAACAACGCCGCCAGCAATGACAACACACCTAACCAGAAAAACGGCGCACTCCACCCCCATGCTTGAATCGCCAGGCCCACAGCTGGTGCGCCAATGAGCAATGCCAACGACCACGCATATTCTGTCACCGACAGCGCTTTACCACGTTGGGCATACGGTACGGCATCCCCCACATACGCTTGCATGGAGGGATCAAAGTTGACTTTAGCCAAACCGAGCAGCCCCATCGCCAGCGCAAATGTCCAAAATGTGGGGTAGACAACCACCAACAAGCAGCCGCCTGCAAACAATACCAACGACCCCATCATGACAACTTTGCGCCCAAACCGTTCTGACAACGGGCTAAATAGGGGGCTGAAGAATCCAGCAATATTACGTAGGGCAATGACGCGGTAAACGGCCGTTATCGGAACCCCCAGTCCACGCGCAAAAGCAGGCGCAAAGGGATAAACCATGCGCAAACCAGTGTTCAAAAACAGGCGGCCAATGGTTATCGCAATTAGCTGCCATCTAAATCGGGAAGGTTTTTTCTCAATCACGGCGGGGAGTTTAGCCGAGTTATAAAAGCAGGCCACTATTCTTTTTAACGCAAAGGCCGCAAAGAATGGAAGACGCAAAGATTTCATTACTTTTCTTTACATCTTTGCTCCTTTGTGTCTTTGCGTTAATCAATTTCCCTGCACGATTCATCTTAAAAGTGCTAAAATCACACACCATGTCGAAAGCAAACTCAGAATCATTCCACACTCCGCCCGTCAGCCCCCGTGCTGAGGCTCTATCCCCTGGCATACGCGCCGCTGTGGCTCTGGCTGCACCAGCTATTGCCGCCATATTTGTAAGCATGTTGGTCAACAATCTCATCTCCTCTGCCAATACCAGCAACGGCCGTTCCGCAACGGCCGTTTGGCTAGGTACAGCGGGTCTCACCAGTTGGCTTATCGGGATGCTCTGGTATAACGTGCCAGGGATGGGTATGCGCACAAAACGGCCGTTATTCGCCAGTGTTGGCTTCGCGGTGATGGGCTGGGTGGCGTATCTCATCTTCCACTTTTTCTGGGTGCGCCTGGCAGGCTTCGGCCCGGCTGGTTCCACCCAGGCCTTCATCTACCTCATCCTCTTTGAAGGCTTCGCCACCCAAATCTGGACATTCGGCCTCTTTTTCCGGGCGCTTTCAGACTGGCGCGGCCCCCTGACCGCCGCCATCGGCAGCGGCCTGCTGTTTGGTATGGTCGCCTTCCTTTTTTTCCAGGAATCCTTTTACAGCAACATTTCCAGCCTCATCTTCTTTTCGCTGTGGGGCGTTTTTTACGGCATCATTCGCTTACGCACAGGCAGCGTGTTAGGCACTGTGCTCATTCAAGCGATGCAAAGTTTTACCGCCTGGGTAGTCATGGTTCCGGCAGAAATGCCGCCCAACCAGGCCGCCATGCAAACCGTTTATCTGCTCAGTTCTGTCGCCTTCCTCATTTTTGTGTGGCGACTGTGGCCGAAGGAGGCATCTGATTACCGTGTCTGATACTCGAGTAGAAGTTGTGATTGATGATAGGCTGCGGCTGGTAACGGCCGTTCTGGCCGCAGCCAGTTGGCCGGAAATCGAACAAGACCAACTCACCCATGCCGTGCATCCCCACGCCAAACAAATGCGGCAGTTTGTGGCTCCATACAAGGCTCATCCCGCTGTTATTTGGGTCAATCAGGTAATCGAACGGGGTGAACCGTTGGACGAGGTGTTCACGGCCGTTTCTCAAAATGTGCAGCAAGAAGCCTTCGACGATTTCCAGACCGATACCCACCTTGTCAACTTCTGGCAAGAACATAAGGCAGACTGGGAGGAAGCGCTGCATGATCTGACGGCTATTTTTCCCGACAGCTACCTGGCTGCCTTTCTTAACCAAATCAGCGATGATCCGCTTACCCAGACCATTCGCATTATGCCCAATCTCGTCTATCCGTCGTTAACGGCCGTTCTCGTTTCAGGCTTCGACACGCTTACCCTGATGCAGCCGCCGCCCAAAGCTGTCGGCGAATCCGCTCCCTGGCCGTATGGCGAAGACCCCGACTGGGTACAAGCTGAAATCTGCCACCGGCTGGTGCAGTTTGCCCTGGCCGACACGCTGGAAATGCTTTCCCCAGAGCAGCAAGCACTGCTCACTCACGCCGCCGTTACCTTGTATCTGGAAACGGCCGTTGACGACGGCGAGGCAATGGCCTACATGGTACGCAGCAAAAAACAGCACAAATTGCCCACGCTGCCCCTGGTTGTTGAAAATTTGAGAGACTATTTGGAAGAGCGTAACGGCCGTTCAATCACATCAGTAATCAGTGAACAGTGAACAGTGAACAGTGAACAGTGAACAGTGAACAGTGAACAGTGAATAGTGAATAGTGAATAGTGAATAGTGAATAGTGAATAGTGAATAGTGAATAGTGAATAGTGAA
>JACSSI010000276.1 GCA_014879345.1 Anaerolineae bacterium
AATGCTGACTTCGGCCACCCCATTATACACTTGTCTTTTAGATATGGGACTGAGGGCGACCCACCCTGCAATTTGCTTATCAATGCGAGCAATTAAACGACAATCGGGGCGATGGCCGTTATCCCAGGCTTCCCAAGTGGGAACGGCCGTTTCAAATGTTGCCTGTCCCGTTTCAATTCCCTCGCGGTAAATCTCGCGCACGGCAGGCCAGTGGGCAGGCTGCATTACTTCAATGAGGACATTCATGAGGAGAAGTTAGAGAGTAGAGATAGAGATAGAAAAATGCTACCACCCTCTATCTCTACCCTCTATCTCTATCTTTAACTGCCGCTAACGCGAGCCAAATCACTCATATTGGCTTCAAAAGCAACCTGTTCTGCTTCATCTTGATTAAGCCCAGTCGCTTTTGCTTCGTGGATTTTCGTCAACATGCGTTTGTAATCTTTGGGATTGACCTTCACGAACTGCGGCACCATTTCTTCCCAAACGGCCAGGGTATCCCAGGCGCGGCGGCTGTCCGTATTGTGGGCATGGCTCAGGATGAGTTTGCGCAGTTCTTCGATTTCTTCGTAATCAGTCAGCGATTCTAGATCAACCATTTCCATATTAACACGGCTGCGGAACTCGCCATCCACATCCAAAACATAGGCGATACCACCAGACATGCCCGCCGCGAAGTTGCGCCCCGTTTTACCCAGGACAACCACGCGCCCCCCTGTCATGTACTCACAACCATGATCACCAACGCCTTCCACAACGGCCGTTGCTCCCGAATTACGCACACAGAACCGTTCACCAGCCATGCCATTAAAATACGCCTCACCACTGGTTGCGCCATACAAAGCCACATTACCAATAATAATATTCTGCGCCGGGTCAAACGTCGCTTTAGCCGGTGGATAAATCATCATCTTGCCACCAGAAAGCCCCTTGCCCACATAATCATTGCCATCACCTTCTAATTCTAAAGTGATACCTTTCGGGATAAACGCGCCAAAACTTTGCCCGGCCGAACCTTGAAAATGCAAATGAATCGTGTCATCGGGCAATCCCTTCACGCCGTACCGTCTGGTCACTTCACTGCCCAGCAGCGTGCCAACCGTGCGGTGGACATTGCGGATGGGCAGCGTCGCTTTGATCTGTTTGCCCATATCGAGCGCATCTTTACACACCCAGAGCAAAACCTGTCGATCCATGCCCTGATCCAGATGGTGATTTTGGGAAATTTGTTTGTACCGTCCCACACGCGGGCTGACTTCTGGTTGATGCAAAATGGCACTCAAATCCAAGCCTTCCGCTTTCCAGTTTTTAATATTGTCGCGCATTTGCAGCTTATCAGTGCGGCCAATCATCTCTTCAATGCTGCGGAAGCCAAGTTCTGCCATCAGTTCGCGCACTTCTTGCGCCACAAAACGCATAAATGCTTCCACATGTTCTGGCTTGCCCGCAAATTTCTTGCGTAGTTCAGGATTCTGCGTAGCAATACCCACAGGGCAGGTATTCTTCTGGCAAACACGCATCATGATACAGCCCAGCGAAACCAGTGGCGCAGTGGCAAAGCCATACTCTTCAGCACCAAGCAGCGCCGCTACCACAACATCCCGTCCCGTTTTAAGCTGACCATCTGTTTCCAACGTGACACGGCTGCGCAAATCATTGAGCATAAGCGTTTGATGGGTTTCAGCCAGACCCAGTTCCCAGGGTAAACCGGTATGTTTGATCGACGTTTGCGGAGAAGCACCCGTGCCACCATCGCTGCCACTGATGAGGATGACATCGGCGTACCCTTTAGCCACACCAGCCGCAATCGTACCCACGCCCACTTCAGATACCAGTTTGACGTTGATGCGTGCTCTTGGATTGGCGTTTTTCAGGTCGTGGATAAGTTGTTTCAAATCTTCAATCGAATAAATATCATGATGGGGCGGCGGGGAGATGAGCCCTACACCAGGAGTAGACAGGCGCACTTTGGCAATCCAGGGATACACTTTTCGGCCTGGAAGCTGACCCCCTTCACCTGGTTTTGCACCCTGAGCCATCTTAATCTGAATTTCTGTGGCGTTGACAAGGTAGTCACTGGTAACACCAAAACGGCCGCTGGCAACCTGTTTGATGGCACTCTTGCGTGAGTCCCCATTTTCATCCAGGATATAACGGTCTGGGTCTTCGCCGCCTTCGCCGGTATTGCTGCGTCCACCAATGCGGTTCATGGCAATAGCTAAACTTTCATGCGCTTCTTTGCTGATGGAACCGTAAGACATGGCGCCCGTTTTAAAGCGGCGCATAATCGAATCGACCGATTCAACCTCTTCTATCGGCACTGGGGCAAGATCAACAAATTTCAACATGCCGCGCAGGGTGTAAAGCTGTTTAGTCTGATCATTGACGCTTTCAGAATACACTTTGAAGGCGGCGTAATCATTGCTGCGCACGGCGTGCTGCAAGGCGTTGATGGTTTGAGGATTAAATAGATGCGCTTCGCCACCTTTGCGCCACTGGTATTTACCACCAACTGGCAAGGCATGACCATTAGACGGCCGTTCTGGGAACGCTTCCTTGTGCCGAATTTCAACTTCTTTAGAGATGGTGCGCAGCGTTGCGCCCTGGATACGGGTGGGTGTGCCGGTAAAATAAACATCAACCACTTCTTTGTGCAAACCCAGCGCTTCAAAAATCTGTGCGCCACGATAACTTTGTACCGTCGAAATACCCATCTTAGACAGCACCTTGACCACACCTTTAACAACCGCCTTAACATACATCTTCTTGGCTTGTTGGTACGTTGTGTTTTTGAGCAGTTCCTTGCGCATAATATCGCCGATGGTCTCATAAGCGAGATAGGGATTAACTGCGTCAGCACCGTAGCCAATCAGCACCGCAAAATGATGCACTTCACGCGGTTCACCTGATTCCACAATAATGCTCGTTTGCATCCGTTTACCGTTGCGCACCAGATGATGATGCAGGCCAGCAGAAGCCAGCAATGCGGGGATGGCCGCCTGCTGCCGGTCAATGCCCCGGTCAGACAAAATGAGCAGATTAGCTCCCTGCTCGATTGCCTCATCAGCGGCATTAAACAGGTTGTCTAAGGCGTTTTTCATACCTGCCCCATTTTCAGCGACAGGGTAGAGAATTGGCAATGTTTGCGTTTTGAAACCAGCCATATCCAGGTTTCTGATCTGCGCCAGTTGACTGTTGGTGAGAATGGGATGCTCCAGCTTGATCATGCGACAGCTTTGGGCGGAGGGCATTAACAGGTTGCCTTCAGAGCCAAGCATAGTGGTCGTGCTTGTAACCAATTCTTCACGAATAGCGTCGATAGGCGGGTTGGTTACCTGGGCAAAAAGCTGTTTGAAGTAATTATAGAGCGGTTGCGCTTTGTCAGAGAGAATGGCTGGCGGGGTGTCGTCGCCCATGGAACCGAGCGCTTCAACGCCGTCTTGCGCCATCGGGCCAATGAGCATCCGCAAATCTTCAAAAGTGTAACCAAAGGCTTGCTGTCGTTGAATGACAGTGCTGTGTTCTGGCGTGGGGACGGATGGTTCAGCCGGTAAATCTGTTAGCTCAACCATGTTTTCTTCGAGCCATTCATGGTAGGGATATTTGTGGGCGATGCGTTCTTTGATTTCTTCGTCGCTGATGATGCGCCCTTCCTGGGTGTCGATTAGGAGCATACGACCAGGTTCCAGGCGGCCTTTGTAGGCAATGTTTTCTGGCGCGATGTCGAGTGCGCCTGTTTCAGAAGCAAGGACTACCAGATCATCTTTGGTGACGGTATAACGGGAGGGGCGCAGACCGTTGCGGTCTAAAATCGCGCCGATCTGGACGCCGTCGGAGAAACCGATGGAGGCGGGGCCATCCCACGGCTCCATGAGGGTGCTGTGGTATTCGTAAAACGCTTTCAAGCGCGGATTCATGGTTTTGTGCTTAGACCAGGGTTCCGGGATCATCATCATAATGGCGTGGGGAAGGGAACGGCCGTTTAGCAGCATAAACTCCAACGCATTATCAAACATCGCCGAATCACTACCATCATCATCAATAACAGGGAACAACTTTTCCAGGTCATCGCCAAAATAATTTGATTTCAGCAAAGTTTGCCGCGCCCGCATCCAGTTTTGATTACCGCGAATCGTATTAATTTCACCATTGTGGATGATATACCGATTGGGATGCGCTCGTTCCCAGGATGGGAACGTATTCGTGCTAAAACGAGAATGAACCAGCGCCAAGGCCGATTCCATATCTTCATCTTGTAAGTCAGGGTAGAAGGGGTCAACTTGTTCAGAAAGCAGCATCCCCTTATAAACAATCGTCTTATAAGAAAGGCTGGCAATATAAAACTGGCTGCCACAGCTTTCTTCATTGTAACGAATCTTCCGTTCAGCCTGCTTGCGGATAACATATAGTTTCCGCTCAAAATCCATATCCGTTTTGATATCGGCACTGCGGCTGATAAATACTTGGCGCACGACTGGCTCACTGGTGCGTGCCGTAATGCCTAAAGTAGCATTGCTGGTCGGCACAGTACGCCAACCAAGCACCGTCTGCCCTTCCGCTTCAACAATAGCTTCAAATTCTTTTTCACAGCCGAGACGGTTTTCTTTTTCGAGAGGCAGGAAAACCATACCCACGCCATAATGGCCGGGTTCCGGCAAGTTAAAGCCTTCTTGTTCAGTTACTTTGTTTAAAAATTTATGGGGGGTTTGAAACAAAATACCAGCGCCATCCCCAGTATTGGGTTCGGCTCCAGTAGCACCACGATGCGTAAGATTTGTCAGAACTGTTAAAGCCTGCCGCAAAATTTCATGAGATTGTTTGCCCTTGATGTTGACAACAAAGCCTATACCACAAGCATCGCTCTCAAACTTTGGATCGTACAATCCTTGCGCAGCCGGAAACATTGTATGTCCCCGCTGTCGTTCTTCGCCACTTTCACACTGGACACCCTCTTCAGAATCTTTCTGAACATGTCCTTCTTCTAAGATATTGCTTGAATTAAATTCACGCATTTCCTTCTCCTCTTACCAATCTAGAAATCGTGGTTTGTAAATGTGCAGGTTTCACATAGTTGTGTCTGCGGGTTCAGTGAATTCTAGCTATCGTGTTTTTGAGACACCAAGCCAGTTAATAAAGTATAGCGGATAAGGGGAAGAAAGATCATTATATAAAATGAACAAGAGTTTCGTTGCGAATTTCGTAAAAGTGCAAAATTGACTCACGCCATAAGGCAAGATATGATGGTCATCGTAATTTGCGCAACACAATTTCAACAAAATTATAAGTTTTAGGCCAGGATGCCTTTTGCATATGACTACTTGTCGTAAGCAAAAGGCATTTTTTGTTTTGGAACGCCGGCAAGCCCACAACAATTGGTCAATTAGCATTCGCGATTTTGGAAACTTTATAGGAGAGTGAGAAACATGTTAGGTCATTTGAAGAGAAGAACGCTTCGTATTGGGATGGTAGTGCTATCTTTAGCATTGTTGATGGTATTGTCTTCAACGGTTATGGCACAAGATGAGACCACAACAGGAGACATCGTCCTTCAGATTGATGTAATCTGGTTGTTTATTGGTTCATTCCTCGTTTTTTGGATGCAAGCTGGTTTTGCTATGGTGGAAAGCGGGTTCTCCCGCTCTAAAAACTCAGCCAACTTGCTGATGAAAAACTTGATGGATTTTGCTATCGGTGGTTTGTTATTTTACGCTATTGGTTTTGGCCTTATGTATGGCACCGATGCTGGTAGTTTGATTGGTACTGATAATTTCTTTTTATCTAAATTGGATCCGGCCGCGTTAGATGCCTATAGCTGGGTTGATTTCCTCTTCCAGTTGATGTTTGCTGCCGCTGCCGCCACCATTGTTTCTGGTGCAGTAGCTGAACGTCTCAAATTCAAATCTTATCTGGTTTACAGTGCAATCATGACCGCCTTTATTTACCCGATTTCTGGTCACTGGATGTGGGGCGGCGGCTGGTTATCACAGCTCGGTTTCATAGATTTTGCTGGCTCTACTATTGTTCATGCAGTTGGTGGGTTTGCTGGCTTGGCCGCAGCTTGGGTTCTAGGTCCCCGTATCGGTAAATTTAACAAAGATGGCTCCAGCAATACGATTCCTGGTCACAGTTTGACATTGGCGGCTTTGGGTGTCTTCATTTTGTGGATGGGCTGGTTTGGCTTCAACGCCGGTTCTACCTTATCTGGCATGAATCCTGGCATTGCTTATATTGCGGTGACAACCACTTTGGCTGCCTGTGCCGCCGCCAGCTCTGCCTTAATTGTCAACTGGATCAAACAAGGTCATCCTTCTACTGAAATGGCTTTAAATGGTGTTTTGGCTGGTTTGGTTGCAATTACGGCCGGCTGCGCGAATGTTTCCATCAATGGCGCGATTCTGATTGGTTTAATCTCCGGCCCCGTTCTCGTGTTTGGCTTGGATCTGATTGAGCGCGTGCTTAAGGTAGATGATCCGGTTGGTGCGGTTGCTGTCCATGGCCTGAATGGTATGTGGGGTACGATTGCAGTCGGTTTGTTCGCAGTGCCGGCTGTTGGTGAACTGACAGGCATGGGGCCGACGGCTGGCCTTTTCTACGGTGGTGGTGCATCTCAGTTAGGTATTCAAGTG
>JACSSI010000277.1 GCA_014879345.1 Anaerolineae bacterium
AATCTTGAGGAGAGGTTAAATTTCGATGGCTTGCGGTATGGCGAAGGAGAAAGTGGTGCCTGCACCCAATTCGCTTTCCACCCACATTTTGCCGCGATGCAGCTCTACAATACCTTTGGTGATGGAGAGTCCCAGGCCGGTGCCGGTGGCTTTGCGAATGTTGGGGTCTTCGGCGCGGAAGAATTTGGTGAACAGTTTGGCTTGATCTTCTTCTGAGATGCCGTAGCCATTGTCTTTGACGGTGCAAATGACGACGGGTTCGGGCGGTCTGTTTTCTTCCAGGACCATTTTGCTGGCGTAGATGTTGACGTATACGTCTGTTTCTTCGGCGGAGTATTTGCAGGCGTTGCTTAATAGATTGGTGAGTACTTGCACTAAACGGCCGTTATCTGCCAGCACCATGGGCAAATCAGTGGGGAGATCGAGGTGAAGTTCAATCCGCTTTTCGTCATAAGGGCCACGAATTGTTTGCACGGTTTCACTGACGATGTTTGTAAAGGTGGTGGGTGATGTTTCCACACGCAGTTGACCGGTTTCGATGCGGGAAATGTCGGTGAGGTCCTGGATTTGCTGGCTCATGCGTCGAATGTTGGCTGCAATTGTTTCCAGGAACCCTTTTTGTTGGTCGGAAAGGTCGCCCGTCATGCCGGAGAGCAGCAGGTCTGTGTAACCGCGCATGGAGGTCATGGGTGTTTTTAGCTCGTGCGAGACCATGGAGACAAATTCAGATTTGGCGAGATTGGCTTCCCGCACTTGCTGATACAAGAGGGCGTTTGAAATGGCGACGGCGGCGTGATTGGTCATACGCACGGCCGTTTCCAGTTCTTCATCATTAAAGGCTTCCAGCGTATCACTTTCAATGGCTAATACCCCAATGAACTTTTGTTGGTGGATGATGGGCAGTGTGATTTGAGAAAGCGTGTTGTAAGAGGCGGCCACATAGTCTGGTTCAGAGAACACATTGCCTGTCACCTGGGGTTTTCCAGACGCCAGCACCTTGCCTAAAATACCTTGCGTTAATGTGTTGGCATCGGCGGCATCGACCAGGAAATCGCCATTATAATCGCGGCGTGCTTTCAGGTATGGTTTTTGCCCTTCATCCACAAGCACGATGGAACCAGCCGACCCTTTGTTCACCCGTAAAGCCCAATCCAGGGTGAGATTGAGAATATGACCCAGTTCCAGGGTTGTGGTGAGGTCACGGTCTAGCTGTTGCAGCATGAACAACTCATTGACGCGCTGCTGCAATTCATGGTCGGTTTGTTCCAGGAGCCGTGCGTTTTCCAGGGCGATGACGGCTTGTCCGGCAAAGGCAGTAAGCAGCGATTCATCTTCCTGGTTGAAGGGGGCGCCATTGCGTTTGTTGATGACTTGCAGCACACCTAAAACGGCGTTTTTGCGGATGAGCGGAACTGTGAGAATGGATTCGCTGACAAATTCTTCTTTGGGGTCTACGTCGCCATACCAGCGGGCGTCTTCTTGCACTTTGTTTTGGATGAGGGGGCGACCGGTTTGGGCTGCACTGCCAGCCAGACCGGTGCCGATGGGCAGCCGTTTGCCCAGCAGGTCGGCGCCTGCTGGCCCGCGCACGACGCGGAATTCAAGCTCGCCGGTATCTTCGATGGTGAGCATGAAGGTGCCGGCTTCGGTGTTGAGGATTTCGATGGCTTTGTCGAGGATGAGGTTGAGCAGGCGTTCCAGTTCCAGGGTGGCGGCGAGTTGGGTGGTGACCTGGTTGATAAGCTCCAGTTGTTGCGCCCGGGCGGCTAGTTTGTGGCGGGTTTGCAGGCGATCCAGAGCAACGGCCGTTCTGTCGGCAAAGACGTTGAAGAGCTGGTGATGGCGGGCGGGGATGTTGCTGGGGTCTTCAAAGTAGGTGAAGAGCACACCCAGGGTGTCGGCACCTGCATTGAGTGGCGCATACCACCATAAACGGCCGTTTTCATCCGTTTCTTTAACATCTTGCCCGGTTTCCCATACCGTAGAGACCGCTTCTTGTGTCACTGGCTGCCGTTTGCCCTCTTTGTCGCTAAGACGCTCACCATTTTCTACATAATAAGCCATATATCGGCGATGAGTTGCCTGATCTTCCAGGGCAATAAACAAATTATCAATTTTGAGCAGTCGTTGATAATTGGTATACACCAACTCCATCAAAATATCCGGGTCGATGGTGTAGTTGAGTGCTTGTGAAAAATCGCTGAGCAAATCTAACTCAGCCACACGAGATTCCAGGCGGCGCATGACGTTCGCGCGTTCTAGTCCGATAAGGGATTGATCTGCTAAATTTCCGAGATAAGTCAGTTCGTTTTGGTTATAGGGTTGGCCACTGGTTTTGTTTGGCAGCGTGATCCAGCCCAGCAACTCTTGACCGTTGTTCATAGGGGCAATTACGGCTGCATTTTGGACTAATATATCAACCGGCTGCTGACGGAGCTCTGGCGGCCAGGCGCGTTGGATTGCCAGGTCTAGCACTTCTGGTGTTTGATGCATGTAGCCCACTAAGGGTGAATCATTTTTGACGAGAACGCTGCCCCCGTTTTCTGAATAGTTGCAATATCCGCCCATTTGCGTGTCGGGCAAATAAAGTTGTGGCTCACTGCCGGGAATGCCTGTTTGCACGTAACTTAGCAAAATATGGGCGACTTGATCTGCATTAACGGCCGTTGTCAATTCCCGATTGTAATCACTGCGTAACTGCTCCAACGTTAACGCCTGCTGGAAAAGGTATTGGTCTAGCCCACGTTGCAGCCAGCGGCGTAACGGATCAAATACAAGCGCTACAAAAATAACGATGACCGCCAGAAACAAGGGATTATTCAGGGAGACATCATTGCCAAAAGCGGCCGTCAATCCTGTAACCAGCAGCACCAGCACCCCAATCATCAACCCCAAAATAAGCGTATAGGTAACGCCATGACGCACCACCGTGTTCGTATCCATAATCCGGTAGCGCACAATGGTATAGCTGATAGCCAGCGGATAAATGATAACGGGTGGGAGCCATAACGATTGGGGGAACCAGGTAGGAATGGTGATACCCATACCGGCACTAATAAAAAAGACAAGCAGTGGCGAGAACGCCAGAATGGCGCCCACTAAAATGATGCGGGCTTGCTGCTTGACAAGGGGTGATGGCGAAGAAAGGCTGCGGTATCCTAGCAAAATGAATGCAACGGCAATACCCAACCCATCTAGCATAAACAAGAATCGCCAGGTAATGGCATAGGCCCACGGATCTGACGGTAAATACAACCACCATTGTGCCCACACCAATACAAGCAAGCTGGGTATAAAAATAATCCAGTTTAGCCAGCGACGGTTCACAAAGGCTTTGTTTTTATAAGGGAAATGAGCCGCAAGAAGCAGATTGATGCTGCCTACAAATGCCACGCCTACCAACCATAGCCGTGTAAAAAATTGAGTTGTATTTAAATCAAAAACAGCACCCAGACTGATGGCGCCCAAGGCGGTTAGAAGTGCGAATATTTGCGCAGAGTTTGTGTCTGGGCGCAAATAAAAGGTACCAATGCCAATAAGCAAAAAAATGAGACCACAAAAATAGTAGAGCCAGAAATAGTTCCACATGTTGACAGCACTGAAGGCGATGAGGGGAATGGTCTCTTCTCTAAGAGGGGCCTGGGTGGCTGTGATTACACTATTTTGCGGCTGTTCAATGGTGAAATTAATGTCGTCGCCCACTTGATAGGTGGAAAGCTGCCCTAGATATTGCAGCATGGTGATGATTTTTGTACCGTCCATTTCGACGAGTCGATCTGGATAGGCGATGGGGGGTGTCATGGTTTTTGCCGGCCAATCGCTGTGATTGCCTGTGTCAGAGACAACGAAGTTGGGGTCTAGCATAATGCCGGGGAAGGGCAGACTTGCCCAATTCAAAGCCACCACCGGTAAAATTAAATACATGACAACACAAAGAGCCAGGATGGCTCTTAGCGTTAGAATTCGGTTCCGGTGGCTTGGCTGTTTTTTCACAAAGCAGGCTGTTTAACGAATGTGGTGCCTTACGGCCTTGAATTTTTGACCTGAGTTCAGGGCTGTCTAAGCGATTTGGTTTCTAATTATCTTGAACCCGGATTACTCTGTTACCTTATCATTTTGGACTAAACGTATAGTGGACAATGATAAGCGATTATCGAGAACATGTCCATCTTCAGCTAGTATATTTTGTGTGTCACCGGTGATCGTGTCAATTAACTTCACGTGAATATTATAAGTGCCGGAAGGGTAGGTGGGATCAAGATAGATGAGGTGTTGGTCTTTCACAATTGTGCCTGGCTGCCACACGTCGATGACACTGTTTTCATTGGGGAAACGGCCGTTTTCCCGCGCAATCTCTCGTCCTGTTTCATCAGACAGGCGTATTTGAACTTCATATTCTTTTGCCTCTTCGGTGAGCAGTTCCCAAAACAAATCAACAGCCAGCACATCACCGGAATTAAATACCCGTTTGTTATAGTCATACCCGGCCAGGCTGAGTCGATTGTTGAAATTTTGATTGATTTCGTTTGGCATCTCAGCATCATGGGGCGTGATTTCCAGCGTGTCTAATACCAGGGCATCACCTAGAAAGGTGCCGTCTGCGGCGGTAATGCCAAGCCGATACGCATCTGGTGCGTAGAAACCTATGCTTAACTCGGCCGTGGCAGGACTGTAAGTGGTTTCAGGAAGGTAGACCTGTATTGTTTCCACGAAACGGTCTCCTGGCTGCCATTGACTGCTGGGAAAATTGCCCAGACCAGAATGGGTATCTCGTTGGGCTATGATGGTATCTGTGCTGTCGTCGATGAGGTGGACGAAGAAGAGATAGTTTCCAGGTGGTTTGGCGGTTACTTCCCAATAGAGATCGATGCTGATGGGGTCGCCTGGTTGTACGCTGTCTTGCTGGATTTGATAGCCACGCAGCTTAACCAGGCTGTCGAATTGGGCGTTGATGGGATTGGGAACGGCCGTTTCTGCATCAAACGTGGCAGGTTTGGCATAAGCCGGTCGTAAATAGCCCAGGATTGCCACCAACGTTAAAGCAGCCATGCCCACATTGGCAAGCAGAGCCAACCACTTGTCCGTTTTCTGGGCATTGCCCTTAAACGCCCACCAGAAATATTGGCACAAGCCGTAGAACATCAGAATTGCCAGCGCAGGCATGGCGGGGAAGAAAAAGCGCCCCATCGGGCCAGCGGGACTAATCAGCAAATAGTTAAAAATAACGCCAAAAAAAATGGCGACGTTGAGTGCCAAAACAAGCAGGGGAGCAGCCGCTTCCTTGAGCGCAGCCGTTTGCCGACGCACAACGGGAATCAGGTAGCCCACAGCGGTCACCAGAGCCAGCCAGCGCAGCCCGGCATAAACAGGTTCGGGCAGCGGCACTTGCCCGTAGCCAAAACGTCCCCATAAACTTGTCCAGACGTAAGGCAGTTCATAAATTGCCAGGCCAAAACTGTCTCTTGGATCGCGCACGCCCCACAGTTCAGTCAGCCGTTTTACCCCGGTTGGCTCACCATAGAGAATTTGGTTACGGGCAAACCACCAGCCAGTAAGCAGCAGGGTCACACCACCGATGATGAGCACCATTTCCAGCCACAGCCGCCACTGCTTTTTGCGCCAGGCAACCCAGGTCATGGTCACAGCGATGAGCAGGGCGATGGCGGCAAGATTGAATTTGCTCATGAGGGCGAGACTGTACAGCAAGCCCAAAATCAACCCCCAACGACGGCTCAAGCCATTGGGATCGGTGACGAGGCGGACGCAGGCGAGGGTAATCGCGGCGCCACTGAAAGCGGCGATGACATCGTTATTGATGGCACTGCTCATGTAGACAAACATCGGATTGAAGGCGATAAAAGCAGCACCGCCTAAGGCAAGTAACGGCCGTTTCGGCCAAACCGCCCGCGCAATCAACCAGGTTAAAAAGACAGTTGCTGCACCAAAAGCAATATTGACAAAGCGGGTCAGATGGGCGGCTAAAGCAGCCCCTGCCCAGGGGAATTGTTCAGCATCTGTATGCAGGTATTGATTTTTGTTATCGCTGCCGATTTCCCAATAGCGGTAAGCCCAGAACGGATTATCTTGAGGGCCAGCGCACACTTCTTGGCCGGTATCGACCCAGAAGGTAAATAAGGCAGCCGTTGCGTAGAAAAGTGGGGGATGATGCCCTTGCGCACTGCATCCGTCTTCACCTTGAATGGGCAGAGAGCCTTCCTGGGCTATTTTGCGCACAAAGCGGTAATGGCGTAATTCGTCAGTCGCTTCATGCAGCGGGTTGACGATGCTGGCTGTAACCGCTAATAAAATAAAGGCGACCAGGATGATGACGATGCCGCGTTTGCTTTGTTTGCTGGTATTGTCTCGTTCGCTTGATTGCATACGTAAATTATCCGCAGATTGCGCAGATTGTCGGTTTTTGATCGGCGCAGGTTTAGTTTGGTAGTTCCAGTTTGATGTGATCCTGGTTGGTATTGGTTAAGATGCGCGTGCCGGTGAGCGGATCATAGAGGCCGAAAACGGCCGTTTCGGCGTTAATATCCGCTGGCAAGGCAAATTGGTGCTGTTGTTTGAACACATCGCCAGCTTGTAGCGAGTAAATGTCTACCCACAAGCCGTC
>JACSSI010000278.1 GCA_014879345.1 Anaerolineae bacterium
TGGCTGTGGTGGCGCATGAAAACGGCGTGCCTTTTTACGTGGCCTCGCCCACTTCGACCATCGACATGAACACACCCACTGGCGACGACATCGAAATTGAAGAGCGCCCCGCCGATGAAGTGACCCATGTGGGTGACTGGCAAATCACCCCCGATGACGTGGCGGTGGGCAATCCCGCTTTTGATGTGACACCCGCCAAATACGTAACCGCCATTATCACGGAACGCGGCGTGGTTTATCCGCCGTTCAAAGAGAATTTGGCTAAGTTGATGGGGTAGAAATGAGGTCTGTGCCTTGCACGCGCAGCGTGCGTGGCATCATTACTCAACCATTACCGTTTGCAGGGTCAAGGCGCGTTTTGACCCTGCAAACGGTGTTTGCATCATGAAATCCTGAAGCGTAACCAAAAATCATATGATTCTTACGAGCATCGTCCTGTCACATCCATGACATCTGACATATGTTCTTCCTATAATAGCGGCTACAATTCCAAGGATGTCTGAATCACACGAAAATGGCGTGCAACTGTTTGCCGTCACCCCAACTGGGCCGCAGCCATTGACTGTGCCTCAAAACGCCCGCAATTTTGATGAGTTGTATCATGGGCTGTCGCTGGGCGTGTATTCGGCATTGCGCACTTTTAAACATGAAAAATTCCTGTGCTTGCAGGAACACATCGAACGCACCACTCAGTCGATGGCACTGCTAGGCTGGGATTATCAGCTAGATGAAACGCTGCTGCGCCAAACCATTCATCAACTTTGCGTCGCCTATCCTGGCGCAGAAATGGGCGCAGAAATGCGCGTTCGCTTTGACGTGTTGGCAGAGCCAGCCGTCTCACTGGGTAGTGACAGTAGGGTGTTGGTGGCGCTGATGCCGTTTTCACCGCCGTCGCCAGAATTATATGAAAAAGGGGTGGCTGTTGATTTTGCGCCTGATTTGGTACGGCAGCAGCCGTTGGCAAAAACGGCCGTTTTTGCTCAGCGTCGTCAACAATACCCTGCCGGTAAAGCAGACGTGTATGAATACCTGATGATGGATGAAAACGGCCGTTTGCTGGAAGGCACCAGTACCAATTTTTATGCCGTGCGCGATGGTGTGGTCTATACTGCTGGAGAAGGCGTGCTGGAAGGTATCACACGCAAAATAATCCTGGATTTACTGCCAGAAATAGGTATCCCGGTTCGTTTGCAAGCCATAACAGTCCCAGAAATCAATTCGCTAGATGAGGCGTTTTTAACGGGTTCCTCGCGGGCAGTGCTGCCCGTCGTTTCCATTGCCGGAAGCCAAATCGGAAATGGAACCCCTGGCGCTATAGGCAGACGCTTGCTGATGGCTTATAATGACTTCGTTGCACGGTCAATCAAAACAGCCGTAACCGCCTGACAAACTAACTGACTAACTGACTAACTGACTAATAGACGAATCATATGATTGAGTTTCCAGAACCTGATTTAGAAAAATTTGCCCTGCTGCTCCATGAAATTGGGGCAGTTCGTCTAGGACAATTTCAACTGCACAGCGGACGCACGTCACCCATTTATTTGGATTTACGCATGTTGGTGTCTCACCCGGCGGCATTGCGTATGGCAACGGCCGTTTACACCACGCTCCTTGCCAAACTAGACTACGACCTGCTCGCTGCCGCGCCGATGGCAGGCTTGCCCTTGGGTACAGCGCTCTGTCTGGCCCTAGACCAACCCCTTATCTACCCGCGTAAAACAGCCAAGAGCTACGGCACGGGTAAGGGGATTGAAGGCGCATATCAGATTGGGGAAACGGCCGTCATCATCGACGACCTCATTACCTCCGGCGACAGTGTATTACAAGCCATCGCTGCCCTCAAAGCTGGTGGTCTGCAAGTCAACGATGCCGTAGTCCTCATAGATCGGCAGCAAGGAGGCATGGACAATTTACGCAATGCCGGTTATCAGCCCCATGCCGCCATGACCATCCGCCAAATCCTTTCAATTTTAGAAACACATCAGCGCATTACCGCTCGCGATACCGCGAGAGTTTTACAATCCCTATAAAAATAACGTTAGTTGCGGGAGCCGCCACAATAGACGAAATCAGAAATGGGATTTTTTGCACAAACCAAAAAATCTCATTTTTAAGTGAGTCTGGTGAACTTCAATCATCGACGCTTCATTCCCCCAACCACGTCATTAAAAATTAACCGTAAATTACCATGAAAATTTGTGCGTATTCAGAAGCAAACTGAACACCACTGTTTTCCCAGGAGAAAAAAATGATTGATTTAAAACGTGATAAAACAGCCAATTTGCTGCGCTACGATCAAAACCCATTGAACGTCATATTCGCGCCCAAAGGGGTCGCCGTTGTTGGTGCCACCGAAAAAGAAGGCAGCGTAGGACGCACTATCGTTTGGAATTTGATGAGCAGCTCCTTTGGCGGTGCCATTTTCCCCGTAAATCCCAAGCGGAAAAATGTACTCGGCATTAAAGCTTACCCCAGCATCAGTGAAATTCCAGATGAAGTGGATTTAGCCGTCATCGTCACCCCAGCGCCAACCGTGCCAGCCATCATCAGAGAATGTGTCGACAAAGGCGTTAAAGGCGCCATCGTCATATCCGCTGGCTTCAAAGAAATTGGGCCAGAAGGTGTTGAACTTGAACGGCAAATCATGGAAATAGCCCGACAGGGCAACATGCGCATCATCGGCCCCAACTGTCTGGGTGTTATGAGTCCCATTACTGGTCTCAACGCCACCTTTGCCAGCTCCATGGCAAACCCAGGCAGCGTTGGCTTCATCAGCCAGAGTGGTGCACTGTGCACGGCCGTTTTGGACTGGTCTTTCCGTGAAAATGTAGGCTTTAGCTCCTTCGTCTCCATCGGTTCCATGCTCGACGTGGGCTGGGGCGATCTTATCTACTATTTAGGTGATGATCCGCGCACAAAAAGCATCGTCATCTATATGGAAACCATTGGTGATGCCCGCGCCTTCCTTTCAGCCGCCCGTGAAGTGGCGCTGACAAAACCAATCATCGTCATCAAACCAGGGCGCACAGAAGAAGCCGCCCAAGCCGCAGCCTCCCACACCGGCTCCCTCACCGGCAGCGATGAAGTGCTGGCGGCCGCCTTCCGCCGTTGTGGGGTACTGCGCGTGAGTACCATTGACGACCTGTTCAACATGGCTGAAGTTTTAGGCAAACAGCCTCGTGCCTTAGGCCCCAATCTCACGCTCGTCACCAACGCAGGTGGCCCTGGCGTATTGGCCACTGATGCCCTCATCACAGGCGGCGGTCAACTGGCTCCCGTCTCTGATGAAACAATGGCACAACTTAACGAAATTTTGCCCGGCGCCTGGAGCCACAACAACCCCATCGACATCCTCGGTGATGCTGGCCCGGAACGATACGCCGACGCCATCGAAATCATCGCCAACGATCCGCAAAGTGATGGCTTACTCGTCATCCTCACCCCGCAAGCGATGACCGATGCCACCCAAACGGCCGAATTTATCAAAGATAAATTCTCCCGTCCCGCCAGTTATCCGTTTGGCAAGCCGATTTTGGCAAGCTGGATGGGTGGTGCTGATGTGGCTGCGGGTGAAACCATTTTGAATCGGGCGAATATCCCCACCTTCGCTTATCCAGATGCCGCCGCTCGTGTATTCAACTATATGTGGCGCTATAACCGCCGCCTTAACAGTTTGTATGAAACGCCCTCTTTGCCCTCTGGCATTGATGCTGAAGCCTACAAACGATTCGCTGCTACGGAAGTGCTTGACGGCATTCGCCAGAAAAGACGTACCATCCTGACGGAATACGAATCGAAGGAAATTCTGGAGGCGTATGGTATTCCCACTGTGCCCACACTGCTCGCCCAAAGCGCAGACGAAGCGATCAAAATGGCTGAGGAAATTGGCTATCCGGTTGTGGTTAAGCTCAACTCCGAGACGATTACCCATAAAACCGATGTCGGTGGTGTACGCCTGGACTTGGTGAACGCGGACGAAGTGCGTAATGCTTATTTGACAATGGAACGTTCCGTATCCGAGAAATTCAGCGCCGAAGATTTCCTGGGTGTAACCGTACAGCCGATGTTAAAGCTGAACGATGGTTATGAACTAATTATCGGCAGCAGCCCAGACCCACAGTTTGGCCCTGTACTGCTATTCGGTACGGGTGGTACATTGGTCGAAGTCTTCAAAGACCGAGCGTTGGGTCTGCCGCCGTTGAACACCACATTGGCGCGGCGTATGATGGAACGCACCAAAATTTATGAAGCGCTTAAAGGTATTCGCGGTCGTGATCCGGTTGATATGGCACGTCTGGAAGACTTGATGGTGCGCTTTAGTCAACTCGTAGCCGAGCAGCGCTGGATCAAAGAAATCGACATCAATCCGCTGTTTGCTTCATCTGAGCATTTGATTGCGCTGGATGCCCGGGTGGTGCTTTATGATTGTGATGTCACTGAGGCTGAACTGCCTAAGCTGGCAATTCGTCCTTACCCATCTCACCACATTCATACCTGTAAAGCGAAAAACGGTGAAGAACTGACCTATCGTCCCATTCGGCCAGAAGATGAGCCGTTGATGGTGCGATTCCATGAAAACGTATCTGAGAAAAGTGTTTATTTGCGCTATTTCCGCTCATTTAATCTGGATCAACGCACTGAGCATGAGCGTCTGACACGTATTTGCTTTGTCGATTATGACCGCACGATTGCCCTGGTTGTTACCAGCAAGGATGATGTGGGAAATGATGTGGTGGTGGCTGCTGGTCGTTTAACACGATCTCATGCTACAGATGAAGCTGAATATGCTTTGTTGGTTAGCGATCCGTATCAGGGTTTGGGTGTCGGTACGCAATTGCTGCGCCGTTTGTTAGAAATCGGCCGTGAGGAAGGTGTAAAAACGGTGATTGCCTACATGCTGCCAGAGAATTCAGGTATGCGGCATGTGAGCCAAAATTTGGGCTTCAAGTTTGAGCGTGAAGAAGACCTGCTCAAAGCAACACTTGAGCTAAAAGATTTTGATACGGCTGCGTATGAAAATGCCGGATAAATTTGCATAAGAGGAACCTGAGACAAGGGTCATGGGAGTATTTTGCTAATGCTTTTCTGATGTAGCTGCGATATTATCTTGGCAGATTTGATCAGGGAAAGTACGAGGGAGAAACTCCTCCCCCCAAACTGGCACGAGAAACGCGACTGGAACGAATGATCAAATTGAGGGCAATGTATCCCCTCTTCCTCGTACTGGCATTGTCCGAAAGAAATACCGTCCACATGTTCACCCTCCTGGCGTGTGGGCAAAAGAAAAAAAGGCCGTCCCTCCCTGGGGCGGCTTTTTTTGATCAGGTGGTGGGAGTAACGGTCAGGCTAGAGCTTGCTGCAACGGCCGTTTTCCTTCTTGCCATCTCTTCCCCCCAAAGCTAAACTCCTTCTGACCTATCATGAGAGGAAGGAGACCCCTATGTTACAGCGCCCCCAATTTACCGATCAACAAGCCGTACAAATCGCCGCAGATCTGTTTGGCATCGATGGCAGAGTCAAAGCACTACCCAGCGAACGAGACCGAAATTACAGGCTTATTTCAAATAACGGCCGTTCCTACGTTCTAAAAATCTCCAGCAAAACAGAAGGCCGCGCCAGCCTCGACTACCAAAACAAGGCGCTGACGCACTTGCGCCAGCAGCCAGACCTTGCCGACCACATTCCAGAAGTTGTTTTATCTAAAGGTGGGGAAGCGATAATTTCGGTTCCTCATTCATCTGGCGAAACCTACGACGTGCGTTTACTCACCTATCTGCCCGGCATCCCCTTGGCGCTCGTCAACCCCCACAGCCCCGATTTATTGTATGACTTCGGCCACTTTTTGGGGCGCACCACCGTCGCCTTTGCCGATTTCGGCCATCCCGCCATGCAGCGCCATCTGCATTGGGACATGGCCCATACCAGCGCTACCATCCGCGAGCGGCTCGACTATCTTCAGGAGCCAGCCCAACGCGCCCTCGTCGAAACCGTGCTGACCCGCTTCGAGAACGAGGTCGCGCCACGGCTGCCCGACCTGCGCCAAAGCGTCATCCACAGCGACGCCAACGACTACAACGTCCTGGTCACGCCGGAGCGCCAACAGCCTCGCCGCATCGCCGGGCTGATTGATTTTGGCGACATGGTGTACTCCGCCACCATTTTTGAACTGGCAATCGCCGCCGCTTACGCCATGCTCGACAAGCCCGATCCGCTCGCTGTCGCCGCGCAGATGGTGGCTGGCTACCATGCCGCCCTGCCCCTCACCGCACTAGAGCTTGATTTACTTTTCACGCTAATAAATGCCCGGCTTGCCACCAGCGTTACCCTGTCCACCTACCAACAAACGCTTCACCCCGACGATGCATATCTGGTCATCAGCCAGCAGCCAGCCTGGGCGCTGTTGGGCAAACTGGCGGTCATTCCGCCGAATTTAGCGCGTGCCATTTTCCGTCATGCTTGTGGACTGGAGCCGATGGTGGGAGAAACGGCCGTTTCCCGCTATCTCCTCTCCAACCAACGCCACTTCAGCCCCATCCTCGGTTCCGATTGGCACAGTCTCAACCCGCGCGTCTTCGATTCCAGCGTGGGCAGTTTGGAACTGGGCAGTCCCGCTGA
>JACSSI010000279.1 GCA_014879345.1 Anaerolineae bacterium
GGGCACAATATTGGCGTGATGCTCCATCTCACTCAGGAGAATTTCATCCCCGGCATGGATGTTTTGGCGACCCCAGGTGTAAGCTACCAGATTGAACCCTTCGGTAGCATTACGCACATAAATGACCTGCGTAGAATCGGGCGCATTGATGAACTGAGCCACCTTTTCCCGCGCCCCTTCATAGGCATGAGTCGCCTCTTCACTCAAGCGGTGAATACCACGATGTACGTTGGCATGACTGTTTCGATAATAAGCATTCATCGCCTCGATGACGGGCAATGGCTTTTGGGAGGAGGCGGCGCTGTCCAAAAAGATCAGCGGTACACCAGGATAGACTTCTCTGTCAAGAATGGGGAAATCGGCTCGTAGTTGTTTGGCGTCTAACATTTCAGTTTTCAGTGTACAGTTAGCAGTGTACAGTTATCAGCGAACTGACTGTTCACTGTACACTGCTAACTGGCTGCTTTTACCTGCTTTTTGATGGATTTTCGATAGGCACGCCGACCAGGTTGCCCCACTCAGTCCATGACCCATCATAATTACGCACGTTAGGATAACCCAACAGATACGTTAAAACAAACCATGTGTGGGAGCTGCGCTCACCAATGCGGCAATAAGCGATCACGTTGTCATCTGAGGATAGCCCTTGCTCTTCTTCATAGATGGCGCGAAGCTGGTTGGCAGGTTTGAACGAGCCATCGTCTGCCACAGCGCGGCTCCACGGCACACTTTTGGCACCACGAATGTGACCACCACGTAGCGCCCCTTCTTGTGGCGAACCGGGCATGTGCAACAACTCCCCACTAAATTCTTGCGGACTACGAACATCCACTAACGGCCGTTCTGACTCCACATGCTCCAACACCTGATCCCGGAACGCCCGAATCTTGTAATCTGCCCGCGCCGCTGGCACATAATGGGTCTCGGGGAATGATGGTTTCACTTTTGTCACTTCGCGCCCTTCATCAAGCCACTTCTTACGGCCGCCATCCATCACACGGCAATCGGCGTGACCGAACAGCTTAAAAACCCAGAACGCATAACAGGCCCACCAATTGTTTTTATCCCCATAAAACACAACCGTTGTGTCGTGGCTGATGCCATTTTTCTTCATCAACTCGGCAAACGCCTTTTCATCTAAATAATCCCGACGAATAGCATCATTCAAATCAGCTATCCAATCAATGTGAACAGCATTTTCGACGTGGCCGGTGCTGTACAGCAATAAATCCTCGTTCGACTCCACCAACCGAATGGTGTCTGTATTGCCCAAATTTTCAGCAACCCAATCTGTCGAAACCAAAACCTCTGGGTGAACATAACCTTTGCTCATTTAAACCTCCTATTTATTGGTTGCAACTCTGCCACCTTGCAACTTTACCACTTTCATTAAAACAAAAACGATGGCTGCCACCTTCAAAATCATTCTGATTTAGCGAAGGTCACAGCCACCGTTTGCATTGATAACTCGTGCAGGCAGAGGGCTTAGCGACCTCGCCTCATACAGAAGCATCCGTTCACAAAACTACCCAATTTTCTCAACGATGCGCCCAAAAATGCGTTCCTGAATACCTTCATACGGAATCCGGCGCATCAATGGATCAAAGAAACCTTGCACAGACATCTCAACGGCCGTTTTCCGAGGAATGCCCCGGCTCATCAAATAGAACAACTCTTCCTCATCCAGCTTGCCCACCGCCGAAGCATGGGTGCAGCGCACGTCATCCGCTTCAATTTCCAGACCAGGAATCGAGTCCGCACGAGCCGTTTTGTCCAGCATCAAGTTTCGATTGGCTTGGAAACCATCGATCCGTTGCGAACCAGGCAGTGCCTTAATCATGCCCTGCCACACCACACGCGATTTTTCCTTCAAGGCTCCTTTGTAGAGCAAGTCACTCACCGTATCGCCGGCATTGTGGATCTGTTCCGTATCCATGTCCAGATGTTGACGGCCGTTTGTGAAGAAAATACCACTCATCCGACCCCAAGCACCTTGCTGGTCTAATTCCAACGTTTGGAATGCCTTCGTCAGACGGGTTCCCATAATGCTCGTCACCCAGTCCAACTTGCCATCACGCCCCACACGGCCTCGCTCGTGGTTAAACTGCCACACATTCTGGCCGAAATCCTGCAACCCGGCATAAACCAGACTGGCATTATCGCCCACCAACAGTTCAATAACCCCATTGTGCAAGCCCGGGACTTCGCCCTCAGCAGAGGCATATTCATCCATCAAAATCGCTTCCGCACCCGTTTCCACAACAGCTAAAGTATGGGTAAAGGTACGGCCGTTTTCAGACCACAACACACTGTGCATCGGCGCATCAGCCTTCACATTTTTAGGCACATACAAGAACGTGCCTCCGCACCAAAACGCGCCATGCAAAGCAGCAAACTTGCCTTCCGTCACCTGCACACCCTTCGTCATAAAATACTGCTTAATCAGGTCAGGATGTTGTGCCACAGCCTCATGCATGTCACAGAAAATAACCCCTTGCGCCTTCAACTCGTCGCTCAGATTATATTTCTTCGTCACGCCATCAATCTGCAACAGATTGCCGCCAGCCTTGTCCGTGGTCAACTGTTCGCCCAAATAAGAAGGGATAACAGCATCGGTAGCCGCATCACCATTGATGGATGGGCCAAATTCATCAAAATTGAGCTGGCGCAAATTCGTGCGCCGCCACGCTTCATCTTTTGTCGTCGGCATCGGCGTAGCTTCATAAATCTCAAACGCCTTCAGCCGAAACTCAAGCATCCACGCTGGTTCATTCAGGGATGCTGATAATTTCTCAACTGCGTCTTTCGTAAATGTAGTCATGATATAAAGAATTAAGAAGGATGAAGGATGAGGGATGAAATGCAAACTTCACAATTCACCATTCACCATTCACCGTTCACAATTACCCAATGCTCCCTTCCATTTGTAACTGAATCAGCCGGTTCATTTCAATAGCGTATTCCATCGGCAATTCCTTAACCAGTGGTTCCAGGAACCCATTCACAATCATGGAAATCGCCATCTCTTCAGGAATACCTCGGCTCATCAGGTAAAACAACTGCTCTTCGCCAACCTTACTCACCGATGCTTCGTGACCAATCGTCACATCTTCCTCATCAATCTCGATGTAGGGGTAGGTGTCAGACCGACTGGCGGCATCCAGCAAAAGCGCATCGCAAACCACATTAGATTTGACGTTATACGCCCCTTTCTTCACCTTGAGCAAGCCACGATAAGAAGAACGGCCGCCCTTCTGGCAAATTGACTTGGACACAATACGACTGGTGGTATTGGGTGCTAAATGCACAACCTTACCACCTGCGTCCTGGTGCTGTCCTTCAGAAGCAAACGCGATGGACAAAATCTCGCCATGCGCCCCTTCGCCTTTCATAAAAACGGAGGGATATTTCATCGTGATTTTTGAACCCAGGTTAGCATCGACCCATTCCATCGTCGCATTTTCTTCGGCGATGGCACGTTGTGTCACCAGGTTATACACGTTGGTTGACCAGTTTTGGATGGTCGAGTAGCGGCAACGCGCCCCTTTCTTGACGTAAATTTCGATCACGCCAGAATGGAACGAGTCAGAGGTGTAGATGGGCGCGGTACAACCCTCAACATAGTGAACATAAGCCCCTTCATCGACGATGATGAGCGTACGCTCAAACTGCCCCATGTTTTTGGCGTTGATACGGAAGTACGCCTGCAACGGCATTTCAATATGCACACCCGGTGGCACGTAAATAAAGCTACCCCCTGACCAAACGGCCGTATTCAAAGCCGAAAATTTATTATCGGTGTAAGGAATGATCGTATTAAAATATTCTTTGACGATCTCAGGGTGTTTTTGTAAGGCGTCATCCATACCGAGGAAAAGCACACCTTGCTCTTCCAACTCTTTTTTGATGTTGTGGTAGATCATTTCCGATTCGTATTGAGCGCCCACACCGGAAAGGAATTTCTGCTCTGCTTCGGGAATGCCCAGTTTATCAAAGGTATTTTTGATATTGTCCGGTACATCGTCCCAAGACCCACTCTGATCGTTGGTCGGTTTGATGTAGTAGTAGATGTCGTCAAAGTCGATTTGATGCAGATCGGGACCCCATTCGGGTAACGGCCGTTTCAGATAATGTTCATACGCCTTCAAGCGAAACTCAAGCATCCATTCCGGCTCATTCTTCATCTTGGAAATAGCCCGAACCAACTCCTCACTCAGCCCCTTTTCAGACTTAAATATATAATCTTCTTCGTCAGAAAAGCCATATTTTTCAGCGTAATCCTGATTAACGTCAGCAACAATTTCCTCTTCCGTTAATTCACGTGTTAGTTCAGCCATTTTAGGCCTCCTCAACGACCCCGTGTTTTTCACGGAGCCAATCATAACCATGTTCTTCCAGTTTCAACGCCAAATCAGGGCCACCACTTTCAACGATACGACCATCCATCATAATGTGAACATAATCTGGTTTGATATAGTCGAGAATACGTTGATAATGGGTAATCACCAGCGCCCCCATATTCATCTCACGGTAAAGACGCATCGCCCCTTCCGAAACAATACGCAGCGCATCGATATCCAGACCGGAATCCGTCTCATCCATAATTGCAATCTTCGGTTCAACGGTAGCCATCTGCAAAATCTCAACACGCTTCTTCTCACCACCGGAAAAGCCTTCATTCAGGTAGCGACCCGCAAATTTGTGGTCAATACCCAGCATATCCATTTTCTCCGTCAGCAAGCGGCGGAAAGCAGGAATCGAAATACCCTTGTCTTCCGGGTTTTCAGCTTGACGGCGAGAGTTAATCGTTTGGCGCAAAAATTTTGCCAGCGTCACACCCGGCACAGCGGCGGGATATTGGAATGCCAGGAACAGCCCAGCACGGGAACGTTCATCTGCTTCCATTTCTAGCAAATCTTCGCCGCCAAAAATAACCTGCCCGGCAGTCGGTTCATATGCTGGATGACCAGCCAAAGTATAAGCCAAAGTGCTTTTGCCGGAACCATTTGGCCCCATCAATGCGTGAATCTCGCCTTGTTTCACCAACAAGTCGATTCCCTTCAGAATCGGCTGCTCACCAATACTGGCATGTAAATTCTTTATTTCTAATGCAATAGACATTTGAGAAATTCTCCTACGATATAAGTGTCTGTCAGAAACAACCTATCGAGGCTCCCTGCCTAATTGCGCTCTCCCCAAACTGCTGTTTGAGGGGATTACAACCGTCATTTCTAACTATGTCTGAATTTGATACTGACTAAAGCAGATTAATATCTCCTTGCCAGCAATTGTTAAACACTCTTGAAAATTAAATAATTATTGTTGAAAATCAATGTTTTGAGGTTCTATAACCGAGGGAAATTATAACATGAGGGCAGGGTTGCGTCAATTTTTATTAAAATAATGATAAAAATAGCGATAATTGACAATAATCACTCATATTGCTATAATCTCGACTGGAGCGCAAAGGAATTCTATCGTGAAGACTGTGACAAGCAACCATAAACAAACCACCCGTGACGTTATTTTGCATACCTTAAAATCCTCTAATCAATTAAAGGTTGAGGAGTTAGCTGAGGCTGCCGATGTGTCTCCGGTGACAGTGCGTCACCATCTCAATTCGTTGCAAGCAGATGGGTTGATTGAGGTTTCTAGTATACGGCGGAAGGTAGGACGGCCGTTTTACGTCTATAGTCTCAGCGAAGGTGGTCATGAGCTTTTCCCCAAGAAATATGTCCATCTCACCAACATGCTCCTGGATGAATTAAAATTGCATCTGCCGGAAGAGCAAGTCAACGAACTATTTGGCAATGCCGTTCAGCGCATTGTAGAAGAACATCGTTCACAGTTTGATAAATTGCCATTTGAAGCACGGCTAACCTACCTCATGGACATGCTGGCCGATGAAGGCTTCTTGGCAAAATGGGAAAAAACAGACGTAGGTGAAGAATACAAAATCATCCAATACAGTTGTCCCTACCTCTCTGTGGGTGCCAAGCATGATGAAGTGTGTACCCTTGATAAGGAACTTATCATCAGCGTCATGCAAAAACCCATCAGTCAACAAAGTTGTATGCTCGAAGGGGATGAATGTTGTCAATTTACAATTTCAAGCCAAACGATTGATTTGGTTGATATTAATTAGGTGAAACATGGTTACTAGTAAAGAAGAAGAACTTGTGGAAGTATTACGCTCCGTTATTGACCCGGAAATCGGGATGAATGTGGTGGAATTAGGCCTTATACGCCAAACTGACATCAATGAAGAGGAAAACTCTGCCAAAGTCACAATGATTTTGACAACGCCATTTTGCCCTTATGGGCCGCAGATGATTGAGCAGGTTCGCTCCGTTGCCAGCACCGTCATGGAAGGCGGCGTTGAAGTAGAAATCGGCACTGAATTGTGGGATCCGTCTATGATGGAAGAAGGTGCCGGTGGTGATTGGGGTCTATTCTAAAGCCCGAAAATAAACCCGAGATCAAAAAAGACGATGGACAATTGTCCATCGTCTTTTTTATTTACAACTAGGCCTCTCCCCTGGAAAATTTCTCAGACTAAGAAAACAAGCCGTACTTTGTAATCACATAAACAGCCCGCACGCCATCTTTCCAGTT
>JACSSI010000280.1 GCA_014879345.1 Anaerolineae bacterium
CGTCATCCATCGCGGTTTCCTTCTGTAAGCATCATTACAATTGACCTAAATCATGTATACGATTTACAGGTCAATAACTTCGGGGCTAGACCCCTGCCGTGCCACATGCCATCGCTGGCGCTTTTCACGCCGCCACGACCACCACTCACGACACTCCTCACTACAAAACCAATGATCGCTACGTTTGTCCCGATTAAAGGTGGGGGGGAGTGACTGGCCACAGGCTACACAACCATAGCCCTTACTACTGCCAGTCAATCCCAACCCCTTGCGCCGTTGGCGCCGCCATCGCGCTGCTGTCTGACGACAGCTTTCATGATACCGGCGCTTGTCATTGAGCCTATCAACAGTCTCTAGACACACAGCACATTGATGGCTTCCCTCTAATTGGGACTGTTCCCGTTTGGGGAGACACGCGGCTCTGCCTTATGCACAACTCGGCCGTTCACATCAGTGATACCCCAAACCATATCCGGATCGCTCTCAATAAATGATGGCAGCGAACCCTTTGCATCATTCAACGACTGAGGCATCCCAACCTTGCGCCAGTACCGACCATCATGATATGCAATAAAATAATCATTCTCAGTCACAGGGGCAGGGGCAGGGGCAGGGCCTGGAGACCGCCGTCCTGTCTTCCCGCGATCACCTTTCCGATAACCACGCATCGCATCCTTGATTTCCTGCTCGGTTGAGTCAATGAGATCGTTAACCACTTCCTCAATCATCTGAGAACGACGACCTTCTAACTGCTCCTCAACAGCAGCTAACGACTGCTCGGTATAACTCGCCTTCATGCTGACAAGCTTTTTCTTTTTCGTAGCACGAGGGTCTGCATCAAAAAACGACCAAACCCGAAAAAACGAGTAACCAAACACGACGATGACAACCGTCATGCCGATGTAACCGGCATAGGCAATCACCACCGGATCAGTAACCAAACCGTAGTTAGTCAAAATCAAGTAAGACACAGTGATAGCGATGGCCGCACCAATCGTTATCTTGCTCATTTCCTCAGCTATCTCAATTTGCTTTTCGCTGCTGGCCTCATTTAGACGAAGGTACTGCCAGATCAAAGCAGCCCCATCTAACATAAAAACCATCAAAACGCCCGAAACAATCGATCTAAATTCCCCGAAAAAGTCCGGCGCAAAATCAGGCGTGAATGTTGTGGCAAACCCATACGTGGCGAACATGCTAACAATAATGACCACCGCAAAAAAAACGGTCTTGATTATTCCACTGGTAGCTGTGCCATCTAATTTGTTATTTTCGTTCATCATTACTCCTTTTTTTTGTAAGCCCGTTACCATGTGTTAAACTGATAACAGTCATTTCAGTGACTTGGGTCAAAGGTTTGCTCTGCATTCCTTTGACCCTATTTTTTACCTACTTACCAGAATCCTTACCCGAAGTAGCTGACCGGCCAGCCGTATCACCTTTACCACTTTCAGGCTCGACCACCATCGATCCTTTTGAAACCAGACCGCTACCAAACCCTTTATCGGCATCCTTAACGCCGCCAGTATTTGGCGTACTCTCGAAACTCCCGCCAGTTCCTGCCAACCGCGCAGGCTGGCGAACACCACTATTCGCAGCACTTCTAGACCACGCACCATTGCCTTCCTGACTAGACCGAGATGATTGAGCAGCACCGGCGTGTTGACCCGCTCCAGGAAGCGAGGCTGTACTTACATCCAGCCCCACATCATCCAAAAAATTATCAACCGATTCGCGCATCGCTCTGCCTGCATCTTGTTGCGACTGCTTCTGATGCTCCGGGAGGGTAGTGCGTGTTTTTTCCCATTCTTTCCGCGAATCGGTTTCGGCACGGCCAACCCACGCCAAAACCAACACACATACAACAATCAACACAATTACCTTTTTCATACAAATCTCCTTCAATTTTTCAAAACGGCCGTTTCTGCAATCCGACCGGCTTTGCGCAACTGAGCCAATAAACAATCACGCTCTTGCTTTAATGCACCCAATTCGGCATCGACCTGCTGCCACAAAACAAAACGTTCTTGAGCTTCAATCACCTCCTTTAAATCACCTTTACGAACATATCGACGGACACCACGCCCGCCTTTAACCGTTCCCTGATGCCCAGGGAAGGGGCAATCACAGCTTGTCGAGTGAACCGCCAGCGCTCCACTCGCTCTGTATTCCAATTGCCCACCGCACATGGGCAATTCCCGCAATCTCTTCAGCTTGAATACCAACTCGGTTATTCGATTTTCATACTCTGAGAGAACAATTAACACCTTCAAGCTGGCCTGAACCTCTTCAGATTCAACATTTGCCAAAAACACAACATCTTGGAAATTCAAAGTCAATGGCACTTTCACAAATGGTTTTACATACGTGTACATAACCTTCTCCTTGAAAAATAATTACCAACAAACACCAATAACTCTTACCATCAATCCTCCTTCGCGGAAGCTCACCGCGCCGAAGTTGAATAAACCTCTACAAAATCGTAAAATCGTAGGGTATTGATGTACTGTTATGTTTGCAGTAATTCGGGAAAGAAAACGAGAAGAAGTGTTTTAACAACAGATAGCCAAACCACTGTAAAACCCAAGTTCTTAAAAAAAAAAGAAAACGACGACCACCAAAAACAGGTAGGGTGGGTGATCGCCGTCCATCATACGTCCAGCCCGAAAGCTGTTAACGCCAAACCTACGCTGGAGTATACCAAAATGTCTAATCAAGAAGGGAAGCAATTAACAGAACAATTCTTTTTTACTACAACAATAGACCTAATAACATCACTAGACCTATACTTAAATCGTGGCATCAATGAGAAAACGGCCAGCAATGACACACACCGACTTCTTCCATTTTGCTCACAATTTAAAGGAGTTCCAATTCAAAACATAACCCCTAACGACATTGACATATGGGTTAAAAAACTCAAATTACAGCTGGGGCCTGTATCTGTTGAGTCATACAAACAATCCATGAAAGCGTTTTTTAACTGGTGTGTCAAAAACGAATCAATACCCCTAAAGTCATCACCAGCACAACACCTAAAACCAAAACGAAAAACTAGCTCACGATACAAAGCTGCAAACCCAAACGACTTAACCAAAATTATCAAGGGACTGCAATCAAGGATTCCCGAAATTTACGAACTCAAACCCCAACGCCGCTACAACACACACAAACTTGTAGTCAGGGATTTACTTGCATTTTCATTAGCTATGGATTCAGGAAAGCGACTACATGAACTTGCCAGCATCACAAGACGCTCTATTAACACGGCATTAAAAAATCCAATCCTGGCGCAAAATGGGGTAGTTGTCTACTCGGCTCAAGCATTTGGGAAAACAGGAGCGGCCAATCTGATGTTTACAGAATACACAGCAACGATTTACCGGTTCTGGGAATCCATCAGGGGGACATCTAGCAGTAACTTCGTTTTCATCGCACTAGGGGGTAAACACAGCGGGAAACCTCTAACCGACAGCGGTTTCACAACAATCTTTGTGCGCCGCGCCAAAGAATTCGGCGTAGCCACAAATCGAACCCATTCAATCCGTCATCTTGTTGGAACCAGAACAACCGACCACTTCAACCCTCGCGTCGCCGCCACTGTATTAAACATAACAGTTGAAACTGCGATACAACACTACTATAATGAGGATAGTCAGGGCGCTGTCAATGCGATTGCTTTGAACTAGCGCCATTGTTTTTGTACTGGATTGGAATGTCTGGCTACGAACCAGAAGGTCGGGAGTTCGAGTCTCTCAGGGCGTACCTAGCACTACCTGTTTTGGTAGTAGGGGCTTAATAATTTAGTTTGATTATTAAGGTGTAAATTTGAAAGCGGCTGGTTTTGATTTATCAAAACCAGCCGCTTTTTGTTTTTAATGACAAAATTTTTGAAGTTGTCTTAAATGTGGCGTGTATGCCGTGCTGTTTTGTTAGGCATCCCAACCAAATAACAGTATCTCTTCATGATCACCTGGCAATGTGATTCTCTTTTCAAAGCGCAGCCCCACTTTTTCTAGAATTTTGATGGACTTTTGATTATCAACGGCCGTTATTCCCACAATCCGCTTAAGCCCAATATTGTTTTTACCAAATGCCATCACAGCCTCGGCTGATTCTGTGGCAAAACCAAAGTTATGGAACTCAGCTAAAAACGCATAGCCAATATCTATGTCTGGTAGTCCATCTCGGTTGATAAGACCGCAGCAGCCAATTGGTGTGGCATCCTCTTTAAGCTCGACCAGGTATAGGCCAAAGCCATTCTTTTCATAACTGGCGATGATGGTTTCTTGGATGTAGTTGCGAGCATCTTTATGCGTTCTTACACCTCGGTCGCCAATAAATATGATGTATTCTGGCTCATTAAGGAGTTGGAGAATGAAATCAGCATCTTCGACTGTTAGCTCACGCAGAAATAATCGTTCGGTTTCAAGAATTGTTGTCATGGGCGTGTTATATATTCCTGCATTTTTTAGGAACCATCTCCTGTTGTTTCTTCTGTTGGGTTTTCTTCTCCTGGAGGCGCTTCAATTTGCGTATCTAAAACCGTCTCGATTTGCAATTTGGTTGCATCCAGATTTGGTTCTATACGAGCAAGGGTGGCTTGCTCGTATATGTAGGCTGTGGTTAGCAGCTTGGGTTCTGAGAGGTAATCTCCCACGAAGATGATGCCTTGTGGCTCTCCAGAAGAAGCATATCCGCTGGGGATGGTGATGGCAGGGTAGCCTGCTGGGGCATAGGCTTGGCCTACGTTGGAGATGAGCACATCAATGTCTAAGTCTGTGAAGATTGCGCTGAGGGCAGAAACGGCCGTTTCACGATTTCCTTCTACGATAGCGGCAAACTCATCTGCTGTAATGGCTGTGTTTTGAGATTGCAGTAAATGACTTTGCCCATAAGGGGCAAAATTGGCTAAATCTTCATTATTCAGGGCAATGATTTCTTCTAATGAGCCAACAGGTGCTTCCGCTCCCAGGTTTGTTAAAAAGGTGTTGATTGCGTCCTTAAAGCCATATTCAATGGCACTGTTAGGTGAGATGAAATTTGGCACTTTGGCCGAGCTTACTTCCACGATTTCAATACCATAAGGCACGAGTAATTGTCCTGTCTGTCGGGCTGCCTCGTTAAGCGGGTTTACTGCGTTCCGATACAGTTGTGTCTGGTTATCACTGAAGTTAAGCGCAACGGCCGTTTGTTGAATTGCCTCTTCGTCGATAATGACAATGCCAACGCGCATCCCCGGCTCCACTGTCGTTGTTAAAAACTGCGTGAAATCTATGCCAGCAAGTTCAGCTGCATCTTGCGTGGTGGGATCGTTGGCATCAACACCAGTCATCGCAGAAAGCAAAACCGCGACATCCGTTACATTGCGCCCGATTGGCCCCGGCATATCCTGTGCCGGCAGCAGCGGAATGATATTATCTCGACTAACGAGTCCCATGCTCGGTTTTAGACCCACTACGGAATTATGGCTGGCTGGAGAGATGATAGAGCCTTGCGTCTCCGTACCCACGCTGACACTGGTCAGATTGGCAGCCACGGCTGCGGCAGACCCACTGCTGGAGCCACTGACCTCAAATGCGCCATACGGATTTCGTGTTTGTCCGCCCAAAGTGCTGAACCCATTCGGCATACAATTGTCCATCCAATTTGCCCATTCAGAAAGATTTGTTTTGCCTAAAATGATAGCGCCAGCATCACGCAGTTGCTGCACGAGGAATGCATCCTGACTTGCTTGCCAATCTTTAAGCGCGTAAGCACCTGCTGTGGTATGCATACCGTCTCCAGTGGCGATATTGTCTTTCAATAGGACGGGGATGCCATGCATGGGGCTGCGTGGCCCGTTTTCAGCCCGTTCTGCATCCAACGCCTGAGCAATTGTTATCGCTTCTGGATTAAGCTCCATAACGCTATTGAGACTGTTGATGTCGTAAGTTTGTATGCGGTACAGGTAGTATGTTACCAGCTCTTCACTGGTTAACGCGCCTTCATCGAGCAGCGCCTGGATTTCAGGAATAGTACGACCCAAGAGACTCTCGTCTAAAGCCTGAGCGCGTTCTGATCCGAATGAGTCAAGTGATTCTGTGAAAGGTGATAGATCACGGAGGCGTTTTGTTTCATAGTCTGGTTCTGAGAGCGGGAATGTCAGATCAGAAAGAGTGCAGACACCTGCGGCATCTTCTGACATATCCTCGGTTGCAACTTCGTCTGTAGTTATGGTCAGATTAAACAGTTCTGGTGGTAGGGATGCTGGTAAATTAACAATAGAAGAACAACTGCCGGAATTAGTCAACAAAACGACGCTGACCTCGCTGGCTGGCACGTAGAACCAGGTGCTTGTGAAACCGGGTGTTTGGCCGTTATGTCCCCATGCCTGATATGGCGAACTGGCATATTGACCAATGCCTAGTCCATATTGTGCAAATTGACCACTATTTTCCGCATTGATGAAGTTGAGCATCTCACTGAGGGTGAAGACGCTTTGGAATAGCTTGCCATCAAAAAGGGCGCGGACAAATTTATCCATGTCTTCTGCTGTACTGATGATGCCACTTCCAGCCCAGCCTTG
>JACSSI010000281.1 GCA_014879345.1 Anaerolineae bacterium
AATCTTCAATCTTTTAAATCGCTCGACTGCGCGGGTCTAGCGCATCACGCAGCCCGTCACCGACAAAGTTGATAGAAAGCACGGTAAGTAAAATGAGTAAGCCCGGGAAAATCCAGAGCCAGGGGGCGGTTTCGATGTAGTTGTAGGAACCGTCGAGCATGTTGCCCCAGGTGGCGGTGGGCGGCTGTACGCCCAGCCCCAGAAAACTGATGTAGGCTTCGGCCAAAATGGCATTGGCAACGCCCAACGTGGCGGAAACGACGATGGGCGCGATGCTGTTGGGCAGGATATGTTTGAAGATGATTTCCCGATGCGGCGTGCCGACGGCTTTGGCCGCCAGGATAAATTCGTTCTCTTTGAGGGAGAGGAATTCGGCGCGTACGATGCGGGCCAGGTACATCCAGCTTGTCAGGCCGATGATGAGGATGATGGTGATGACGCTGCCGCTGAAGGTGCGGCCAAAGATGTGGATGTCGGGAACCTGGCCGCCGAAGAATTTTGCCATGACGATGAGCAGAAAAAGCTGCGGGATGATGAGCACGGCTTCGGTGAAGCGCATGAGGATGCTGTCGATTTTTCCGCCATAGTAACCGGCCGTGGCCCCGACGAGAATACCGATGACTGTTTCCAGGGTAACGGCCGTTAACGCAATAAACAAGGAAATCTGCCCCCCATAAATCGTGCGCGCCATAATATCCCGCCCCACCGTGTCCGTGCCAAAGAGGTGCTCGCGGGACGGCCCTTGCAGGCGCATGCCAGTCTCTGTCGCATTCGCCTGTGCCTCAGAATAAGCCAACATCCCGGCAAACGAGTACAGAAACAGCAGGATAACAATGACTGCGCTGACCATCGCCATTTTATGGCGACGGAAACGCCGCCAGGCCATCTGTCCAGGCGAAAGCGGCGGCGCTTCTAAATCATCAGGCCCAATTTTAGGTAATGAAACGGGTGGTTCGACAGCACTCATGAAAATCCTTAGGAGATAGAGATAGAGTGTAGAGATAGAGAAACTGTTTTCCTCTATCTCTACACTCTATCTCTATCTTTTTAATCATAACGAATACGCGGATCGAGCCAGGCGTAGAACACATCGGTGATGATTTGGAAGACGATGACCGTCACCGCCAGCAGCATCAAGATACCCATCACCACCGGCACATCGGAGCGGGAGACATGATCCAAAAAGAGGCGTCCCATGCCGGGCCAGGCAAAAATGCGCTCGGTGACAACCGCGCCGCTCAACAAAAAAGCAAAGTCCAGTCCCACCACCGTCACAATGGGCAGCGAGGCGTTTTTGAGGGCGTGGACAATGATAACGGAGCGTCCTTTTAAGCCTTTGGCTCGCGCTGTGCGGATGTAGTCCTCGTTCATCACTTCCAGCATGGTGCTGCGAATGTAGCGGCTGTAAGCGGCCAGACTGATGAAGGCGATGCTAAAGACGGGCAAAATCATATGTTTGGCGACTTGACCCGGCGTTTTACCCACCTGCGGATCGAACATGCCTACGGCTGGTAAATAGGGCAGCCCCCAGCGCTTAAAGTTGATGGAGAAGATGTAGATGGAGAGCAAGGCGATGAAGAAAATGGGCATAGAGTAACCGATGAAGGTAACGGCCGTTATCACATTATCTGCCAACGAATACTGATGCAGCGCCGAATAAACGCCAATCAGCACAGAAAACAGAATAATCACAATCTCAGCGGCCACCATCAACAGCAGCGTATTGGGTACACGTTCCCAAATCACCTCCCAGACTGGCTTGCCTCGGTTAATCATGGAAGTGCCGAAATCGCCGCGTAACACGCCCTGGCGCGTACCGGGTGATTCTGGTACGCCATCCCCATCGGCATCAAACTTGGCCCAATCGTTGCCGATGAGCCAGTAGAGATACTGCGTGTAGATGGGTCTGTCCAGGCCAAGCTGCCGCGTCAACCGCTCCCGATCTTCTGGACGGGTCGCCCGCCGTCCGCCCATGGTGGCAATGGGATCGCCCATGTTTTGCATCAGGATGAAAATGATCAAACTGATGATGAACAGCAGCGGAATGGTTTGTAACAGGCGTCGGACAATGTATCGACTCACAATAACTCCTTTAGGATGTTGCGACGTAGTGCATAGTGCGTAGAACGTAGTTTTCTCTCGACTACGCTCTACGTTCTACGCACTATTTCACGTCAATTACGCGAATCCCGTAAAGCCTTAATTTTGTATATCCCACTCAGCCACGTTGTAAAACGGGCTGGCGCCAGAGATTTCTACATTTTGCAGACGGTTGCTGACGGCCCACAAATCCGGGTCTTGCCACAAGCCCAACCAGATCACATTGTCGAACATGTAACGGGTGATTTCGTGGAAAGTTGCCTGGCGCTCGGCAAAGTCCGTTTGCGTGGTTTGCAGGGTGAACAGGCTGTCCAGTGTCTCGTCGCAGAGGCGCTGCCAGTTGCCGCCATCGGGATAATCATCGGTGGGAATTTCGCTGCAATACCAGTAGTAATGGTCGGGATCAGGATAGACGGAGGGGCCATCTGACCATTCAGAAATATCCAGTTCACCGGAGGCGACCGGCCCGCCATCACTCATGCCGCCAAAGAAGATGTCGGCGTCATAGCTTTGAATATCGAGGCCAATGCCTACTTCGGCCAACTGCTGCTGCGCCACAGCCTGCGCATCCTGGCGAATCTCGCGGATGGTCGTGCCGTGGGAGAGAATGAGTTCGACGCCATCTTTGTCTCGCGTGCCATCGTCGTTGCTGTCTACCCAGCCGGCTTCGTCTAGCAGCCGTTTGGCTTCTTCAGGGTCATAGGGCCAGGGTTCCAGGGTGGGATCGTTGTAGGGCATATTGTCCCACATGGTGGCGGCTGGTTGGGTTAGTCCGAGCAGCAAATCTTCGCTGAGGGCGGCGCGGTCGAAGGCCAGGGCGATGGCTTTGCGTACGTTGAGGTCTTGCAAAGCGGGATGCCCGTTTTCGCCAAAGTAGAAGTACCAGCCTTCGTTATACCCGGAAGGCACACTCATCACTTTGACGCCAGCATCTTCCAGGGTGGGAATGTCGGAGTAGGGAATAAAGGTGCCTAAATCGCCGTCGCCTGTGACCAAAGCGGCCGTTTGCGAAGCGTCGTCTGGCACAAAGCGGATAAAGATTTCGTCAATGGCGGGGCGTTCGCCGTAGTAGTTTTCGTTGCGCACAAAGCGGGCGTAACTGCCGGATTCCCACTCTGAAAAGACAAAGGGGCCAGCGCCAACGGTGGGCGCCAGATTCCAGGCGGCGGCGTCCAGGGTGCCTTCTGCATCAAAAACGGGACGCAGCACATGTTCTGGCAGTACGTAGCGCCACAGGGTCATCCAGGGCGCAAAGGGTTCATCAAAAGTCATGACAACGGTTTGGTCGTCAACGGCCGTTACACTGGCAATATTGTCGTATGGGTAAGTAGACTGCACGATGTTGGCCGGATCCATGATCATCTCGAAGGTGAAGGCAAAGTCGTTGGCGGTGATGGGCGTGCCGTCTGACCATTTGATGTCGTCGCGCAGGTTCAGGGTGATGGTACGGCCGTCATCGCTGATGCCGCCGTTTTCGAGGGAAGGCATTTCTGTAACCAGGCGTGGTTCAGGCAGATCGTCGTCGTTAAAAGCCCAGGCGGGGGCGTTCCACAAGTCAAAGGTGATGGTGACAAACCACATGCCGGTGTAAAGTGGGCTGAGGGTGTCGAATTCTTGCGTCCAGATAAAGGTAGCGACTTTGCGATCTTCATATTCGGTCGATTCGGCCGGCGCTTCGGCTTCCTCAGCAACAGGCGCGGCGTCGCTGGTATCACTGGCGCTGTCGTCTACGGGTTCGGCCGGAGCTGTGCTGCCGCAAGCAGCCAGCGCCAGGGCAGTGATGAGCAAGAGTATCATCCAGGGTAAATATTTTTTCCGGTTCATTTTCTTCTCCATTTTGTTTTGTGACGCTAGAAAACTGGCGTCCAGGATAAAACAAATCACATCAAATGACTCGTATTTTCAGCAGGCTCCTCCTTTCGTCATGTCGATTTTAGCGGCTCTGTGTAGGGCAGGAAAAAAGACATCACGTTGACATATGACCGGTTTGGGCAGCGCGTGGTTTGTTGAGAGGGAGAAAGCGGGGAAAACGGCCGTTTCCCCCTAAACTTGCTCGATGACACTTCTACCCAAAAAAACATTTCAAAAGCAAAAAATATTGTCTGGTTAACCGCTACAATTAAACAAAAATTTATGAAATTAGATTGGATGATTGGGAAATAAAAACGCTTATCAGGCAAACAGTTAAAAAGGTGTCGATATGCTCCGTTTTAAATTCGGCTGCAATTTGAAAATATTGTGCCTTCTTAAACTCATTCAAAATGTTAACCACCTCATCTGCTCACCTTGATGAAACGACATATCACGATATAAATCATTGTACTTAGCCCACCAACACCTGTCAAAGAAATGCTCCCTTTTCCCAGGCGCTTGCCCGTTTTCACAGTTGTTTGTACCATCTTGGCATAAGCCCCTCAGGCATCAAGGAGAAAATCATCATGCGAGCCAGATTACGCGATTTGGGAATTATCATCGGCGATTATCCCACCGGCCCCCATAATGCCATCACAGACGTTCCTGGCGTCTTAGTAGGACACAGCACCCTCATTTACGACAAACCACGCATCGCCCGTACTGGCGTTACCATCATTCTGCCGCGCGGCGACGCCATTTGGAATGACTACGCCTTTGCCGGCTACCACGCCTTCAACGGCAACGGTGAGATGACCGGTCTGCCCTGGCTGGCGGAATCTGGTATGTTGGGTTCAGCCATTGGCCTCACAAACACATTTCAAGTAGGTGTGGTGCGTGATGCGTTGGTCTCTTACGTGGTGGAGCAAAATTACAAAGAGGGCTTCTGGCTGCCGGTCGTGGCAGAAACCTTTGATGGCTGGCTCAACGACATCAACGGTTTTCACGTTACCAAAGAGCGCGTCTACAAGGCATTGGCAAACGCTACCGAAGGCCCGGTGGGCGAAGGCAGCGTGGGCGGTGGCTCCGGCATGATTTGCCACGATTTTAAGGGCGGCATTGGCACCTCATCCCGAATTGTAGAAAGTGAACAACATAAGTATACGATCGGCGTCTTGGTGCAAAGCAATTATGGCGACCGTCACTTGCTGCGTGTGGATGGCGTACCCGTAGGCCGGATTTTAGGCCATGACCACACCCCCATCCCCCCCTGGCCGGAACCGTTGCAAAGCAGTTCCATCATTGTCATTATCGCTACGGACGCGCCGCTGCTGCCGGTGCAGTGCAAACGGTTGGCGCAGCGGGCTACCGTGGGACTCAGCCGGGTTGGTGGCGTAGGCCATAATGGCAGCGGCGATATTTTCCTGGCTTTTGCCACCGGCAACCATTTACCAGCCAAAATGGGATTGGTACGTGATTTAAAGATGATCCCGCATAATCATTTAAACCCGTTTTTTGAAGCGGTAGCAGAAGGAGTGGAAGAGGCGATCCTCAATTCACTGACGGCCGCAGAAACCATGGTGGGCTATCAGGGACGGGTCGTTTATGAACTGCCTCTGGATGATTTACAAAAGATTGTGACTGACCATAGAAATGTAACAAGGCGATTTATTCAAAAACAAAGCTCATAATCCCGCTTTTCCCGACCGCAAACCAACGGTTCTCGTAACGGGCAGCACAAAAATTACACCCTGATTGGGCGCATCCAGTCCGCCGGTTATATCTTGGGTAACTGTAATGAGTTTGTCTACCATTTCCTCGCTGTCTACCACCGTGAAAATGGTGCGATGCCGTTCTTCACGAGATTTCAGCAAATTGGCAATGCTGGGCATCAAAGGAAAATCATCACGGAAGCTGGCGGCGGCTCGGACACGACCCAGCCCTGTGCTGTCTAAGATGGTGATTCCGCTGACCCCGGCCGCTTCCCAGGCATCCAAAACAGGTGAACAGTTGTTGACATCATCAAGTACAAGCAAAACCATTTGATACATAGTTGTCCTTCCCTTTTTATGATCTGGTCATGTCTGATGCTTTTGGCTGCCAGGCAAACACGGCTCTGAGCAGGGGCGGTGTGACCAGGGTAGCCGCAATAACCATAAACACAACTACTGAAAATCCTTCGGCTGTCAAAAATCCCTCTACCAATGCTAAAGAAGCGACAATCAAGCCCACTTCCCCACGAGAAACCATGCCAATACCAAGTTGCAGCGATTCCAGGTTGGTATAACCGCCCAGTTTGGCCCCTAGGCCGCTACCGATTATTTTACTGAATATGGCAACGACGGTAATGACGATAGCCAGAATCCAGGCGCTGCCGCTGATGGTACTCATGTTGATGGATAGGCCGATGTTGACGAAGAAGATGGGTACAAAAAAGCCGTAGGCCAGGGCAATGACACCTTGTTCTATGCGGTGTTTGAAGGGGAGGCGGGCTAAGAACAGACCCAGCAAGAATGCACCGGTAATGGTTGCCATGCCGCCAATCACTTCAGCCGCCCAGGCGAACAGTAGACATAACACCAGGGAAAAAGCGACGATGCCCTGGCTGATAGGCAG
>JACSSI010000282.1 GCA_014879345.1 Anaerolineae bacterium
GCTCATCCGTGCCATTTGGATGAGCATATGGCCGGTGAACTGCGTGGCATCATTGGCTGTGGCTTGACCGTGTAACGCCCGTTGGAATAGAGTCTCAGCTTCATGGTTGGAAAGCAGATTCGTATAGGCAGTGAGGGCGGCATGGTCTGTGGCCTGCGCTCCCATTGCCTTGAAAAAGACGCGTCGCTGGGCCAAGGCTTCGATAAACGAGGCATAATCAACCACTTCTACCCCTGAGACCTGGCTTAAAGCGGCAATGTTGCCCAGCCAATTTTCCGTGTCCAAATTGACAACGGCATCGGGGCGGAAGGTGGGCAGGATACGGCCGTGCCAGCCCGAATCGCGGATGGCTTGATGGTGAGCCAGGGTGTCGGTGGCGGCATCGGTGGTACACAGCACTTCGATGTTGAAGCTGTCGAAAAGCTGGCGTGGCTGGAATGCGGGGGATTTGAGCTTTTCGTCAATTTCGTCGTAGATGGTTTGAGCGGTGTGACTGTTTAGCTTCTGTGTCACGCCGAAGACGTTGACCAGTTCGTCGGTGAGCCAGATGCCGGTGGGTGTGCCGCGAAAGAGGTAAAAGTTGTCGGCAAATAGCTGCCACGCTTTGCGATGGTCTGCTTCCACTGGTTCGCCATCCTGGCGCGGCACTGCCAGCGCTTCCAGCGGAATGCCCTGGGCATATAACATGCGGAAGATGTAATGGTCGGGAATGAGCAGCAGTTCTGCCGGAGAGCCAAACTGGTAATGGGGGTCGGCGAAGAGGCGCGGATCGACGTGACCGTGGGGGCAGACCAGGGGCAGGTCGGCAACGGTTTGGTACAGGGCCAGCGCCACGCGCTGTTGGGCGGGGTCGGGTGAAAAATAGCGGTTGGGTGGTAAATGGTTCATGGTTGTTTCCTTCATGATTTTTAGCATCGAATTGGCGCTAATTAACGCGAATTTTTGTTGGATAAAGGTAAATCATTCGCGTCAATTCGTGTTCATTCGATGCCATGATCAGGTTAATAGATAGAGCCAGAGTGACTGGCTGAAGATGGCTAAGATGGTGGAGAGCAAAACGGCCGTTGCCAAAGCCGCTGATCCTAACCGATAATTTTGCGCATAGATGTAAGCGTTAATGCCCACTGGCATCCCGGCAGCCATGACGGCTACTGTCCCCCATAATGGGTTTATGTGGAACACGGGAAAGACGAGAAGCCAGACGAGAATGGGCTGCAACACCATTTTTAGGCCAATGATCAAACCGGCTTCTGTGAAATGTCCGGCAACTTTATAGGTGGTGAGTGAACCGCCTAATACAAAGAGCGAACAGGGCAGGGCGGCTTTACTGAGCATGTCGATGGCTTCGGCTGCGGCCTGGGGAATGGGCAGCCGCAGCAGATTAACCAGCAGCCCCAGCACCAGACCGATGATGATGGGATTACGTGCCAGGCTTTTACCAGTTTGCAGGGCGATTTGGCGGGGAGAACGGCCGTTATTACTGCCCCTTTCTACCAACACCGTTGTTATAAAAAACAGGACGGCGCTGTGGACAGAAACGAGCATAAACAAAGGCAGCAATGCCTCTTCGCCCAAGCCTGCCGCTATGACGGGCAGTCCGACCAGTATCAGATTGGAATAGGAAGCGCCCATGCCAAAAACACTCTGTTCCTGTGCGGGTGCAGCAAACCACAGGCGGCTTAACCACATACCCAGCCCATAAATAACCACCACCACCCCATAATAAGAAAGAAAAAACTGCCAGTTCAACTGCTCAGGCAAGGCGACATTAGCCAGAGATTTAAACAAAAGAACTGGTAAAGCGATGTTAAAGACGAAGCGGGAAAGCCCATCGATATCCCCCACTCGCAGCACGCGGAAATAGGCGGCCAGATAACCAGCCAAAACAAGGAGAAATACGGGGGCAATGACAGCAATGATGCTCATGATAGATTCCTGATCAGACGTGATGTTTTTACAACCAGCTTTCAAACCACGCCAGACTGGTTGGTATATGGTAGGCGTGTCCCCCTGCATGAACGGAGAGTTGACACGCTTCAGGGCTTCCGTTTTGGGCATAGGCTTCGGCCACAATCTTGTATTGTGCCTGAGCCGCCGCCAGCGGGAAGATGGTGTCTTGTTGTCCCTGTATCATGCATAGGGGGCGAGGGGCAATGGCGGCTGTTAAAGCCCCCATCTCGCCCAGGGAAAGTATACCGGGGATGTAGTTACATTCACAGTGCCGCATTGCCAAAATGGAATCTTTGAACGCGCTGAAGTAACCGGAAACGACAACGGCCGTTATCCGTTCAGCCATCACCGCCAGCCACAACGCCGTCGCCCCTCCGCCAGAATGTCCCGTACACCCCATCACGCCAGCCTGCACATCTGCCCGCGTTTGCAAATAATTGAGCGCACACATACCATCCCAGCAGCGCTCACCCAACAGCGTGCGCCCAAGCAGCAAATACGCAAAAGAAAGATGGCGGCACGAACAGGGGTAGCCCCGATCTTCAACCTGCGCGGTAAGCCGCTGCCCCAACCCTCGCTGTTCAACCACACACACCAGATAGCCTGCCTCAGCCAATGCTTGCGCGTAATTGTTATCTAGCGCCAGATTGATTTGCTCGGTTTCAGCATCAGGATAATGGCCTAACACATACGCCGCCCCTGGTTCATGTCCGTGAAAAACCAGAATTGGTTTAAAAGGCGGCGTGCCTTTGGGAACCAACACAGTAATTGGTATCTTGACCTGTTCACCTGCTTCCAAAACAAGCTGCTCTTCCCAATAAGTAGGATTGTGTATAACCCTGACAAGTTCGGCCTCAACTGGCACTGGCTCTCTATTTGCCAATCTCAAGAGGCGCAAAATCTCTTCTTTTATAGAAAGTTGCTGAACATCTGTCAGTGCTGGGTGAATGACGTGTTTTTGATTGGGATAGGCAAGAAGTAAATCAATATGATCTTGCAAAGCAAACGGATTGGTCTTCATGATGGCTGCCTCAATTGAGGTGTGATTATAAGCATGCCTGCTTACTTTTGCATCATTGCAGCCAATGGAAAGAGATCTTCAATACACACCATCTGCCCTGTTTGCATGGCTTGATTGGCAGCAATCCCTACCAGCACAGAGGCGGCCCCATCAATGTGCGAAGCCGCCCGATGGTACGGGTCTGGTGGCGGATTGGGCGAGAAGATTTGTTCTAGCATCACCGGGTCTGCGCCACCATGCCCCCCATCACCCATCGGCACATCTAGCTCATACGCCTCGCCAAACATGGGGAAGACGCGCATCCGTGCCTGCTTGAAGGGGCCTTTGCTGGCTGACGCCTGCCCATCGCCCAACAAATGCGTGACGGTTTCTTCGATGTCCATTTCGATGCGCCCTTTATCGCCCGTGATTGCCACGCGCAGCCCTTCCCAGGGCGAATAAGCGACCAGACAATAGGAGAGAATGGCGCCGTTGTGATAGCGGGCCGTCACGGCCATGGTATCTTCGATGTTGATGGGTTCACCAAAGACGTTGCGGTCGCGGATGTAGCCTGTTTCTGGCTCGGCATCGAGATACAGCCCTTTGAGGGCGGCTTTGGAGGTTAAGGAAAGGGCGAAGGGGTCATTTTCTGCTGCGGGATTGCCAGTGTATCGGCTGTAGCTGTATTGTTCGCCCCGGCTTTCGGCGTTGGCGCGACCGTAAAAGTTCAAATCACCCATGGCAAATACCTGGGCTGGGAAGGAGTCGATCCACCAATTCACCAAATCGAAATGGTGGGTGGCTTTATGCACGAGCAGCCCGCCGCTGTTTTCTTTTTCGCGGTGCCAGCGGCGGAAGTAATCCGCGCCGTGGCTGGTGTCTAAAATCCAGGAGAAGTCTACGGATAACGGCCGTCCTACTTTGCCATCTATCACCAACTGCCGAAATTGGGTGTAGGCTGGCGCATAGCGATAGTTAAATGTCACCCGCAATGACTTACCTGTCTCTTCGATGGTGTTAAAAATGGCTTGCAGTTTGGGCAGATCGGTGGTCATCGGCTTTTCAGAGATGGCGTCGCAGCCCAGTTCCATGGCGCGGATGATGTAGAGATGGTGGGTGGCGTCTATGGTGGTGACGATGACGGTATCGGGTTTGGTTTCGGCGATCATCTGGTCGAACTGATCGGCAAAGTAGGTGGGTAAAGGGGCCAGGTTGCGTTCGGTTTGTAAACGGCCGTTATACCAATCCATGCGCGTCTGACTAAAATCACAGAAAGCAACCAGTTCGGCTACATCTTTGTAAGTGGTGGTGATGGCATCGACAAACATCCCGGCGCGACCACCTGTGCCTACCAATGCGTAACGTTTTCGTTGGGTCATGATGTCCTCCGCAATTGGGAAGTTAGAAGATCAAAGATTGAAGATTAGTGTGTACTTCCCTCTTTAATCTTTAATCGTGCCTCAGCTAGCGGCAAAGCCAGCCGCCATCAACAGGCAAAATCACCCCATTGACATAATCAGAAGCAGCAGAAGCCAGGAAAACGGCCGTTCCCTGCAAATCAGATGGCTCACCCCAGCGTCCCGCCGGAATCCGCTCCAAAATGGATTGGTTGCGAGCCGTATCAGCGCGTAAGGGGGCTGTGTTATCCGTTGCCATGTAGCCAGGGGCAATGGCGTTGACGTTGATGTGATGCGCCGCCAATTCATTTGCCAGCGCCTTGGTGACACCAGCCACGCCACTTTTAGCGGCCGTGTAAGAAGGCACCAAAATGCCGCCCTGGAAGGAGAGCATGGAGGCGATGTTGATAATTTTGCCGCCGCCCTGCGCTGCCATGTGGCGGGATGCGGCCTGCGAGAGTAAGAAAACGGCTTTGAGATTAATTTGCAGCACGTCATCCCAGTCTGTTTCGCTGAATTCAAAGATGGGGGCGCGGCGGATAATGCCCGCATTGTTGAGCAAAATGTCCAGGCCTCCCAGTTCAGCCACCACTTCTTCAACCACGCGGGAAGCGTCTGCCGCCCCCGCCGTACTTAAATCACAGGTGATGTCGTGGAAACGCCGCCCCAACGCCTGTACCAGTTCACACGTTTCGCCACATGCCTGCCGGTCTAACCCGGCGATGTCAGCGCCTGCCGCCGCCAGACCTAAAGCCATGCCCTGGCCCAAACCACGACTCGCGCCGGTGACAAGCGCCACCTTTCCTTCAAGGGAGAATAAGTTTGTATTCATAGTTTGCCTTTTTTTGGTGATCGGTGTTCAGTTTTCAGTGTGCGTTCATTAAGAACCTGGGACTTGAGCGTCGTTCTACTGAACACTGTTTACTGGTTACTGAACACTTGTTTTAATGCCCCAACTCCCGCAGCATCGGCACAGTTTTGCTCACCCAACCCACGTTGGCATCTTCAACCACAGCTTGCACGCGGTGATTGCCAGCCAAAAACCAGAGGTAGTAGGTGGTGTAACCGGGGGCGCTGGCGACGGTGTGGTAGCCGTTGGGCATCATCAGAATGGTGTTGTCGCGCACAATGTAGCCGGTGTCTACCTCGCTGTTGTAGAAACGAGTTAGACCAAAGCCATCACCCGGATTGACTTTGAAGAAGTACATTTCTTCGTGGTAGGCCTCGCGAGGCAAGTCCTCCACTTCGTGTTTGTGGGGTGGATAGGTACTCCAGTTGCCGGATGGGGTGTAGGTTTCGCCGACGATGAGACGGGCGGCGGGCAGCTCTGGCTGGCTGGTGGCTGTTAGAATCTGATGAAAGTTGCGGCTGAAGTTGGCTGCGCCCCACACGCCAGAGGTGACTTGCTCCGGGTTTATAACGTATGGTTCTGTTTCTAAATCGCTGGGGGCGCTGCACAAACCGACTTGTAAACGGCCGTTTGCCACAATCTCATACTCAGCGCCACGAGGAATGTAGACAGAGTGGGGCTTGCCCGCAAACACATTGGCACGACCACCGATATTGACGAAGGAACGGCCGTTTACTGTAAACGACCCCTTTCCCCCTAAAATTACCGCCAGCACTTCACGTTCGCCGCTGTTTCCCTGGTAAGTTTCGCTGCCCGCCAGATTCAGGAAGTTTAAATCAAGCAGCTTGCAAGGATTTGCTGGCAGCTTATTGAGACCGTTTTCGGTCGGAACAGATTCAAAGTAAGACATAATCATCCTCAAAATTCGGCTGATTCAGCCGAGACTAATTCAACTTCAACGGCAGCGTTTAGAAAGGCGCCCACACCATGTAAATCATTGGTGATGATGGGTTCATTGACATAATATTCAAACGAACCATCTCGATAAGGCACGCCGCCCAGACCGGCGGTGGCACAAATGCCGTGTAAGTCCACCAATCCAGTGTCGTCGATGGTAACAAGGTGGGTAAGCAGTCCGGTAAAAGCGTTGTCGGCTATGGGCAGCCACTGTTTAGCCAGATGCCCGTTGCGCACGCCTTTGGCAATGGCGTAAATAAACATGCTGGTTCCTGATGCTTCCAGGTAATTACCGGGTCTATCACCCTGATCCAATACCTGCCACCAAAGACCGGTGGTTTTATCTTGATAAGTGGAAACGGCCGTTAACGTCCGTTCCAATATCGCCACAAATTCAGCATAAGCAGG
>JACSSI010000283.1 GCA_014879345.1 Anaerolineae bacterium
GCTTTAGCGGGTATACTGGCTGAAGCCACCAGTACAAACTAATTTTTGAACAAGTCCCTAATCCACATAAGCATACCATACCTAAACAAGCTTAGGCACCTCATTTCCCGCGTCGGCGATGGCCTGGCGCACATCGGTCGTGAGCAGGATGGTGATGCCGAATTCGTGTTGTTCGTGGTCAAAGAGGGGGTTCGATGGATCGGAAGCAGTTCGGCAAATCTGTAGCCGTATTACGCAAGAATTGGGAGTTCCGCTGGTTTTGGGAGCAGGTATTTTACGAAGAGAAGCTCTATTTTGTGAGGGGCGAGTCGTTCCAGATGGGGTCGGCGTTGGCAGGGCGCTTCCGGTTCCTTACGGCGCCGCTGGTGACGCACACCCCCTATGGCAACCTGGAGATTTTGACGCATATACCACGAGATGGAGAAACGGCCGTTTCCTTCCACAATATGTCCCAACAAACACCCGCCCAGGCTTATCAGTTTGGCGCTTGGCCGGATAAGGAATGGGGATAACGGCCGTTCCCCCTAATCTTCTGCCCCCTCTTCCTGATAATCATGAATGATCGCCTGTATGTCTAGCAGGCTGGAATGGTTAATCTCAATCAGGCCGCGCCGAGGCCGGTCTAAATCGATAATGACGAACACCAGCAGCACAATCAGCAGCAGCATGATATAGGCTGTAAAAGAGGTGCGGTGCCCGGCCACCCCGGAGGTATAACCCACAATGCCCCACGTCATGATAAAAGAGCCGTACAAAAGGAACAGGACAATTTCTGGAATGTGCCGATCCAGGGCGGCGTTGCGTTTCTCGTAACTGTTGATGAGGTCGTTGAGCGATTGGATGAACAGCCCCGTGGTGGCAGGCCGATCATCCTCGGTGACGGCTTGCATGGCGTAACGCCAAAGTTCATGCTGGTTTTGAGTGGCCTGCGCCAGCAGAGCCAACCTGTGTGTGGGGTCTGCTAACGAAACGGTGCTCTCGGCAACACGGACATCGACGTAATCGGCCAATAGGGTTTGCACGTCACGGCGCACCGAATCAGGCAGCAGTTGTGAGCGCAGATAAGCCGCGCCAATAGCGACCGATTCGTCGACGACGGCGACATTGCGGTTGTCATACCGTTGCAAGGAGAGGGAGAAGGTAAAGCCAAGCAACAGCGCCAAAACGCCAAGTAAGGAGGTTTGAATGGCCTGTATGTGCGACTTTGACGCTTCGTTTGACCGAGGGTGCTGCCTGCGTCCCAGGCGGTAGCCCACTTCAATGGCGAGTACCAGTGAGATGAACAGGATGGTAATAATGAGGATGCTGTTTTGATTGTACATAATTTCTCTCATGGATTATGTCCTGCAAGTAAGTATTGGATTTTTATGGCATGGGCTTTAGCTGCCCCAAGCTCGTCATGCAGCACAATTATCTTGCATATTGCCAGCCGGTGGCAAGGCCATGAATGGGGGAGAAATGGGGGAGAATTTTGAACTGCTGCCGTTTATTTTCCGATGCTTTCTTCAAGAAAAACGTAAAGCTGCGGCTCGATGTGGGGTTTACTGGCAGTGAGCAGCCATGTTTCGATCTGGTTATCCGTATCGACATAGGCTTTTTGTGACCCGTTCTGCTCAACAACGACATACCCATCTTGGACGCGAATGAGTCGTTCCGGGGCGGTAAGCGTGATGACAAAACCTCGATAACCTAACCCATCAAACAGAGACGGGGCGTCTGTAGCGGGTAGGTCGTTCAATAGCTGCGTTAACGTCTCGATTTCCGAAGCGCCCAGCATCCAATTAGGCGCTGGCACGCCTGATGTCATATCTATCTCAACTTTTGCCTGGTTTGTTGGGGTAGAGGATGCGTTGTCAGTTGAACGGCAAGCTGCTAGTAAAAATAACAGAATGACACAGAGAGTTAGCTTCGATACCAGTCGCATGATTATGGCTCCCATAAAATAACAACACTAAAAACTGATTGAGACTGTTGGGTAGATTCAGTTTTAGCCCAGGAGTGTACCTAATTTTGCCAAAACTTTGTCAACCACATCATCCGGTAATGACACCTTGAATGCGGCTTGTCTGACCCGCCAATCTAAACTTTTGACCTGATCTGATAAAATTACACCAGTTATTCCCATGTTTTCAGGTAAAGATACTTCAAAGGGATACCCTTTGGCTTGATTGGTAATGGGGCATAAAATTGCCAGTCCTACTTTTTGGTTATAGGCTTTGGGTGACAAAACGACGGCAGGACGATGTCCCGCTTGTTCATGCCCCGCTTGTGGATCAAAGTTGATCCAGATAACATCACCACGTTGGGGAATATAGGCCATCGAATTACCAGACCTCATTGCCTACAGGCGAGCCTGTTTCTATTTCGGTATGCAGGTTTTCCGGCGTAACGGCCGTTAATAAATCTTCTAATGAGTAAGTTGGCTTAATGGGTTCAAGAAAAAGCCGCCCATCTTCTATAGAAACGGCAACAAGAGAATCTTGTTCAAGCCCAATTTCCAGCGCAAACGGTTTGGGAATACGAATTGCCAGACTATTGCCCCATTTTTGAACACGTGCTTGCATCATTTTGAATGCTCCATATAACAGAGTTTGTATCTACAAAAAAGATACAATCAGTATATCATTGCACTTATGTGATCACAACATGGTTGATAAATTCCATACAAACATCTCCAGGCTATCCCTCCTTAATCAACCCTGCCCGATATGCCTTCAGCAAATCCTGTAAATTATCAATTTTCTGTTGAATTTCCCGCCCCTCATCCGTGTCCTTGACGCGGATACGCACCTGATTCCGCTCCAGCACCTCCGTGCGCGTCTGTATGTCGTTGTTGCCCTCAATGGCACGCTGCGTCGATTCAAACGGCGAGTGGGAAGCAAGCAGCAGCCCATATGAATTGTAGATCAGGCTGTAACCCGCAATGCCGGTGATCTTCTGGTACGCTTTGGCAAAACCGCCGTCGATGACCAGCAGCTTGCCGCCCGCCTTGATGGGACTTTCCCCCTTCTTCACCTGCACCGGCACATGTCCGTTGATGATATGCGCCGTTTCTGGGTCCAGACCGAACTCTTTTAGAATGGAAACGGCCGTTTCCTCCTTATCTCTTAGCGCATAATAAGGGTTCTTCTCTTCCTGGTGGGTGGCCTTGTCGGCAATAAAATAGCGCTCAAACGTCGCCATCTTGTTCTTGCCAAAAATCGGCGACTTGGCTCCTGTCCACAAATACCAGAGAATATCCTGCCCGTACAGCTTTTCCTCTGCATCCGTGCTGAAATAACCTCGTCGCGCCAACCGGTCCAGCCGATCCATAAATTCTCGCCCTTTATACACGCGACCATCAACCGTTGTTGACATAAATGAGCCGTCTGGCTCCATAGCAATGCAGCCGTGATAAAGCAAATTGCCATTGTACACGAGATACATGCTGCCCTTAGAGAAAAGAAAGCGCACATGTTGCTGCAATTTTTCGCTGATGGCAAAGGTTTGTTGCAGTTTGTAAACCGTGCTTTTTTCTTCTGGCGTCAGTTGATAGGGATTGGCCGGATCGATGGTGGGAAACAACGTATCCTCCATGGGATAATCTTGCCCATTCAGGCGCACTGTGCCTTTTTTGTAGTCGATTTTGTCCAGCAGCAGCCGATCTTGCATCTGATAATGGGGGCGGCGCTGGATAATTTGAGCTTCCAGTTTGAACTGGATAATGGCGATGGCTTTTTGCATCTTCGCCATCAATTGCAGCTCATTTTCGGTATATTCGTCGTCAACGGCCGTTCTGGGATAAAAAATAGTGCATGGATCATCTTTATAGGCATTCATGGCAAACGTTGCCAGCGGCAGCAAGCTGATAGCATACCCGTTTTGCAGCGTCTCCATATTTGCATAACGCAAAGCGGTACGCAGCACATTCGCCATACAAGCAGCACTGCCAGCCGCCGCACCCATCCACACAATGTCATGATTGCCCCACTGGATGTCTATGTGATGGTAGGTCATCAGCGTGTCCATAATGACGTGGGCACCGGGGCCACGATCATACACGTCACCAATCACATGCAAACGGCCGATAGCAAGATGCTGAATGAGCGCTGTCAGAGCCTCAATAAACTCATCAGCCTGATCCAGCGCGATGATGGTGTCGATGATGCTCAGGTAATAATCCTGTTTATTATTGATGCCTTCCTGCTCGTGCAGCATTTCATCAATAATAAAGGTGAAATCGTCGGGCAGAGCAGCCCGCACATCGGCACGGGTATATTTGGAAGCAATAGCGCGGCACAGCTTGATAAGCCGGAACAAGGTAATGCGCAGCCAGGCAGCAGGATTGTCGGTGGCGGCAAGCAAGTGAGGCAGCTTTTGCTCAGGATAATAGATGAGCGTTTCCAGGTTGCATTTCTCCTGCTCTGTCATTTCATAAACGAACAGTTCATCAATGCGGCGCTTGATGGAGCCAGAGCCGTTTTTGAGGATGTGGTGAAACGCTTCAGATTCGCCGTGAATGTCGGAGACGAAATGCTCCGTGCCTTTGGGTAACTGCATCCGGGCGGTGAGATTGATGATTTCCGTGGAAGCAGCCTGGATGGTGGGGTATCGTTGGGCTAATAGTTCAAGATAGGCTTGTCTTTCAGTTGAAATAGTCATAGTGGGTTTGTGGGTTCTTACTAAGGACAATAAAACAACTTCATCATACTCGGGTTGCGGGTAGTTGCCAAGCAGGGAAATAAAAAAGGCCAGCATAATGCTGGCCTTTTTTGATTCTATCTTTAAAAAAGATTAGATTTTGCGTACGTTTGCAGCGGCTGGGCCTTTCGGGCCAGCTTCGATTGTAAACTCAACGCGGTCACCTTCGGCCAGGCTTTTGTAGCCTTCGCCTTGGATGGCACTGTGGTGGACAAATACGTCTGGACCATCAGTTTCCAAGAAACCATAACCTTTTTGATCGTTGAACCATTTTACTGTGCCATTTTTTACGTCACTCATTGTTGAAAACTCCTTATTTGTTTTCATAAAAAAAATATATTTACAATAGTCTTTCGTTTCCAACAAATGAGACAAAAAAAACTGTCCAGATTTGCTATCCTAGACAGTGCTTTGTAATAACTCAGTCAGAACGTACAACATCTTGCGTCTAAGACTTTACAATAGAGTACACGTCCTGTCAAATTTGAGAGAATTAAATCAGGTATTTCTAATAAATAATGGCTGCTGATGCCGCCAAGATGCAGTCCTGGGCTAAGGAGACGCATCTGTTTGCAAAACAGCCGTTACCCTTCCGCACAAAATACCGTTAAAATCACAAACAAAGGAGAGTGATTTCATGAGCTTTGGTATTACAAAAACCATTCCAGCAAAAGAAGGCAAAGAAGCCGCCACCATGTTGTACGATGGCAGCATTACCGAATTTGAATTTCACATGGCAGGCAAACCCTCCAAACTCAATGTCGGAGATTATGTCTACACCATTTTTCAGGACGAGATAATTGGCCGTGTGCAGATCAAAGAACTCATTGGCGGGGCCGTCAATCCCGATTCTGGCAAACCACGCACCTTAATCATGGTAGCCTGCCCAGGTGAAAAACTGGCGATGCCTGTCCCGCGCCAGGGGCATCGTGGCACACGTTATTATGACGGCTCAGAGTGGCCTGAATAACGTGCGTAAGGTTATCAGAAAGACCTTTCCGCTAAGTTACAGTCGTTTGGTAACTGCAAAGGGGTCTTCCGAGAGCCTAAACAGTACCATCATTTGTACAAAATAATTCTCTACACTAGGATGCAAAACTTAAACCATGCTGTACAACCATCTAAAAATACTTGAATCAGAAGCAGTGTATGTGATGAGAGAAGTAGCTGCCCAATTTGAACGGCCGTTTCTCCTCTTCTCCGGCGGTAAAGACTCCATCATCATGGCCTATCTGGCGTGGAAAGCCTTCTACCCCGCCCCCATCCCCTTCACCTTTCTCCACATCGACACCGGCCACAACTTCTCGGAAACCTTAACATTTCGTGATACCCTCATGGCACAGCTTGGGGCGCGTTTAGAAGTACGCTATGTACAAGACAGCATCGACCAGGGACGAGTCGTCGAAGAAACTGGCCCATATGCCAGCCGCAATGGGCTGCAAACCGTCACCCTGCTTGATGCCCTCACTGAATTCAAAGTCGATGCCGCCCTGGGTGGCGCACGCCGCGACGAAGAAAAAGCGCGTGCCAAAGAGCGCGTCTTCTCTCACCGAGACCAATTCGGTCAGTGGGATCCGAAAAACCAGCGGCCAGAGTTGTGGAACCTCTACAACGGTCAGAAAAAGCCAAACGAAAACTTCCGCGTTTTTCCCATCAGCAACTGGACAGAACTAGACGTATGGCACTACATCCAAATGACAAAAATCGAACTGCCTTCGCTCTACTTCTCTCACCAACGAGACATCATCAATCGTGATGGTGTGCTGTTGGCTGCCTCTGACGTGGTCTATCCCATCGAAGGTGAAATCGTTGAACATAAGACGGTGCGCTTCCGCACCATCGGCGACATGACTTGCACCGGTGCTGTCGAATCACCG
>JACSSI010000284.1 GCA_014879345.1 Anaerolineae bacterium
TTGATTTTGGCATTTTAGGGTTCAGACATACAATCGGATTCATTGTAAATGGTTAATTGTTGATTGTTAATTGTCAATGAACACACGTTGACAATTAACTATTGAAAATTGACAATTGGCAATTCTAAGCGAGGTACAATTGTCGAAAAATATCTTTGTTTTTTCACTTATTTTGCTGCTGCTGGCAGCTTGCGGTCGGGAAGAGCCAACGCCTACACCAGAGGCAACGGCCGTTCCCACATCGATCATTCCTGCCAAACCTACCGCCATTCCCACGCCAGCCGCCACAGCCACACCCGTCAAACCATCCCTGGCAATCTCAGATCAGCCGTTAACGGCTGATGGGGTGATCCATACCGATAGTGTGACTGTGCTGGAACCTGCCTGGGTGGTCATTCATGCAGAACGGGATGGACAGGTAGGCGAAGTATTGGGACAAACGGCCGTTGGCATTGGCAATACAGATTATCAAGAAATGACAGGCGTCGATGTCACCATCGATCCGCTGCAAGCAACCGACACATTGGTGGCGATGCTGCACGTGAACAAAGGCGATGAAACCACCTTCGATTTCCCGGGAGAAGACGCACCCCTGTTAGAAGATGGCAAAACCATCGCCCAATCCTTTGCCATAGACCGGCAAATGCAACTGCCGGAAATGACTGCCAGTGACCAGGAAATATTAGAAGATGGCCTGGTTCGTATCGACAGCGTGCGTTCACCTAGCCCGGGTTGGGTCGTTGTGCATGCCCAGGAAGAGGATGCTATCGGCGACATTCTTGGCTTTAGCTTTGTGGAAGCAGGGTTGACGGAGGATGTGGTTGTTCACATTCCCTGGCGGGACGGCACACCCACGCTTTACGCCATGCTGCATGAAGATGTGGGGCGTGAACAGCGCTTCGATTTCCCTGAAGAAGATTTGCCGCTGTTGGCAATTGGGGAACCAGTCGTTGCGGAAATCCAGGTGACATACCCGCCAGATGTGGTTGTTTTTGACCAGCCTGTTATCGAAAATCAAATTTTGATTGACCGCGTGATTAGTAACGGCCCAGGCTGGGTGGTGGTCTATGCCGATGATGGCAGCGGCAGCCCTGGTATCATCATCGGCTCTGCGGCCTTGGCAGATGGCTTGAATGAACAGGTTGCTGTTGGCTTGCTGGGCGCGGCGGTGACGGAACAGTTGTTCATTTTCCTGCATGAAGATGCAGAAGCGGGTGATGCGTTTAACTTTCCGTCGACCGATTTCCAGATTATGTATCAGGGACGTATTGCCAATCCATTTAGTTTCAAAACGAATCCGGGGAACTATTTGGGGTCACAGGATCAGGTTTTGCAGGAAGTGGATGGGGAAACGGCCGTTACCATTCCCTTTACCGTCACCGAAGTCGATGCCTGGGCAGTTGTCTACAACGACGACAATGGCGAATTGGGTGAGATCATCGGCCAAACGTGGCTGGCTCCTGGTGTTAACCGAAACGTTTCTGTCATCATCGATCCCGCGCAAGTTACCGATACGCTTTACGCGGTGCTGCATTGGGATGCTGGCACCACGCAAGATTTTGAACCGGGCGGTACAGATGTACCTTTCCAACGTAATCGCAGTATAATTCTTTCACCTTTTAAAGTAAGCTCTGAATAGTGGAGGTTTTGTGAGATGACGCAATCCAATGTGACTGAAAAAGCTGTGCAGGATCCGCTTGCTGTCTCTGCGGATCAGGGGCGGGTGGCGTGGCAGCGACTGGGTTTGAGGCTGCGTGCCATTACACCTTCACAGATCGTGCGTTTTGGGCTGGCGGCTGGGGTTATCGCGGCGGTTGGCTGGCTGGCTTGGACGGCATGGTTGTCCTTGCTGCCTTTCATTTTAGGTGGCGTTTTGGCCTATATCATGCTGCCCATTGTCAATCAACTGGATCGATTTATGCCCCGTTGGTTTGCTTCTTTGCTGACGATGGGAACAGTAACGGCCGTTTTTGTTTATGCCCTGGCGCAAGTTATACCGCTTATTGCCCAGCAAGTTTATAACGTGGCTGTTACCATCCCCACAGAACAAGAGATTACAACTTATACAGAAGAATTGTCACATGTTGTGGAGACATTACCTACACCTGCCCAAAGCATTGTCAACGAGTGGTTGGATAAATCGGCGGGTTCAATCCGGGGTCAGATAGATAGCTTTGCTGAGCGTGGCTTTGATATGGTGGTGGAATCTGTGGTGGGGTTGTTCAATGCCCTGGGTTTCATTTTGGGCTTTTTGGTGATTCCCACCTGGCTGCTCACCGTGCTCAATGAGCAAAAACGAGGCACGGCTGCTTTAAACCGGATGATGCCCGCAGCCATGAAGCCAGATTTTTGGGCAGTCGTTAGAATGACAGACCGCACCATGAGTACCTTTGTGCGCGGCCAATTTTTTATTGGGTTGATTGTAGGGTGCTTGACGTATTTGGGACTTTCCATCATTGTGCGTTTGGTAAATCTGGGTGGCGATTACAATCTGGTGCTGGCATTATTTAGCGGCATTATGGCCTTGATTCCAGTTTTGGGGCCGCTGTTGGGCAGTCTGCCTGTAATTTTATTAGGCGCTTCAATCTCACAGGAAACGGCCGTTGCTGCCACCATCATGTATGTACTCATCTGGTTGTTTGTCAACAACGCCATCACCCCCCACATCGAAGAACGGCTCATCGACATTCATCCGGCCATTATGGTCATCATCATCGTCGCCGTTAGTGAACTGGGGTTTATTTGGGTGCTGCTGGCCGCACCGCTGGCTGGTATCTTGCGCGACCTCTTCCGTTACACCTACGGCCGTTTTGCTGACCCGCCGCGTCCCGCCGGCATATTGCCTTACGAACCATTGCCGCCCAAAACAACATCGACCCAGCCACAGCCTGTTCCCATCGCCTATCGCCGGAGCCGCGCCCGCCGTCATACGACGACATAAGCAAACCATTGATTTACCCAAAAGTTCAACTTCTCAAAGAAGTTGAACTTCTAAATGCACTTTTTACAGGAGGATTTCATGCTAGACGACCAACTCAATTCCAATAATGACGAGAATATTCCTGAATACACCCAACTCACGCAGGTACGCGTGCCGCTGGAAGATGCCGCTGATGCGTTCACCATGCGTGATTCCAGTGGGCGTATCCCTATCATCGTCATCCCCAAACATCTCAACCGCATCCGCAACGAGTTGATATTGGCTGCGCTTTTTGTGCTGGCGTTTGGCACTGTCGGTGGCATCTTCATCAACAATACCACCATGATCGTCCTGGCTGTGCCTATTGGCCTGCTGTTGTTATTGCTCGGCATCTATCGCTCGTTTATCGTGCGAATCCCCGAAGGTGTTAGTGCCCTGCTGATGCGGGGTGGCCGTTATGTCAAGACGGTTGGCGCTGGTACCCACTTTGTGCCGCCCTGGCTTGTCATATCCCATCTTGTCACACGGCGTGAAATTCCGTTTGACGTGCCGATTGTGCAAGCTCCCACAAAAGACAACGTGCGCGCCAACATCGATACCCTGATGACTTTCCGCATTACCGACCCCTACCAGTTTGTCTACAATATTTCCGCGGGCGATTTTGACCAGGTATTCCAGGCCGTCTGCCAGGATTCTTTGCGGCTGGTGGTGCGAAATTATGAAGCAATCCAGGTGATTGACCTGACGCGCAAAGATTTAACGGAGGTCGTTTCCAATTTATCGACCGATGTGGAGCCGTATGGCGTGGAAATCACCAAAATCAACGTGACCTATGCCCAACCGCCTAATGATTTCATGCATTCGTTAGAACAGCGCCAACTGGCAATCATTCAGCAAGAAGAACAAGTGCAGAAACAGGCGCTCAACAAACGCAAGCAGGCGGATCAGGAAGATTTGGCGCATCAGCGTGTTCTGGCGGAAGTGGAGCGGGAACGGGAGGCGCTGACTGCCCAATTCCAAAAAGAGGAAGCTCGCCGCCGGGTGATTGAACTGGAAGCGTTAACAGAGGAACTGCGTTTGTCTAAGATGCAGGAACGGCTGCAAAAGTACCCGGATGCCGTGAAGTTTGATGTGGAAACACGCGAGTTGGATATTGCGCAGGCGTTAGCTGGTAATTCCAAGGCTATTTTACAGATTGGCAGCGCCAGTGATATTGTCCGGTCTCTGTTGGTGCGTGATTCCATGCAGGCTAAATCTTCACTTTTTGATGACGGCGAGGCGTCAGCACCAGTAGGCGCATCCGGTTCTGCATTGCAATCTGAGGCGGATGCGGAAACGGTTGTCGGGGAATGATTGATTGGCGGGGAGACGAATGATTGTGAATTTACAAAATCTAAAATCCTGGCGGCAGTGGTTTTGGTATGAAGAAGATAACCGACTGCGGGCGTTCTGGCGCATTCTGCTGGCGTTTGTGGCGTTTGTGATTGTGACGCGCGGATCCCGTGTTCTTTTGAATGTTTTATTGAACCGGCAAGACCTGCTGGCTGATACCACGCCGGGTGATGTGTTGCGCCTGGTGGTGCTGCTGCTGATTTTGTGGTTGATGGCGAAGTATGTGGATAAACGGCCGTTTTCCGCTTACGGTCTCAAACTCAAACAAAAACCATTCTGGTTAGACTTGTTTGTTGGGCTGGTGCTCGGGGCGATAATGATAACGGCCGTTTTCTCCATTCAATACGGTCTAGGTTGGATCACGATTGTGGGGACGTATGTCAAGGCAGTCGAGTGGGGGTTTGGCCTGGCGCTGCTGCTGTCTTTTGCCAACATCCTGTCGGCCGTTATCTTTACCGAACTTTTCTTTCGCGGTTATCTGGTGCTGAATCTCGCTGAAAGTTTTACCTTCCTGCGGGCGCGTTACCAACCGCAGCCGCTGCTCGGCATGAGCAAAGTGAAACTGCTGCTGAACAGCGTTTATGCGCGGGCGGCTGTGTTGGCAGCCTGGTTCTTTGCCACCCTCTTTTTCCTGGTTTTCCGCACCACCGATGGCATGGCGACCAGTGTCTTGATTCTCAACCTGATGCGCGCCAGTTTTTTGCTCACGCTGCCCTTTATTCTTACACGCAATCTGGGTATGCCCATCGGCCTCAATTTGGGCTGGAGTTTCTTTGCCACCAGTGTGTTTGGCCTGCGGGTGCATGAACTGATCAGCACGCGCACGTCTGTCCTTTCCATTGCAATCAAAGGCCCGGAGAATTTGACGGGAGGGGCAGCAGGCCCTGAAGCCGGATTCATTGCTATGGGTGCGATTGTGACGGGCGGTGTTATCGTGATGGCTTGGCTGCGTTACCGGCAAAAACAAGCGCCGCCTGATTTTGATCCCTGGGTGTTTGAATATTCATCGATTGAAGATTAGACGTAGTGCGTAGTGCGTAGTGCGTAGAACGTAGTTGAGCGAAATCTACGTTCTACGCACTACGCACTATTTGGCTTTTAAAACTCGTGCCGATTAACGGCCGTTCCACTCCCAACATCTCCGCCACAGTTGCCGCCAAATCCCCAAACGTTTCCCGCACCCCAATATTGATACCTGCCTGCAATGGTTTGCCCGTGATGAGAATCGGCACATATTCCCGCGAATGGTCTGTGCTGGGCGTCACCGGGTCGTTGCCGTGATCGGCCGTCAGCACCAGCACATCATCGTCTCTAAGCGAAGCGACAATTTCCGGCAAACGCTGGTCGAACTCCGCCAGAGCATTGGCGTACCCTTCCGGATTATTGCGATGGCCGAACTTGGCGTCAAAATCCACCAGATTGGTGAAGATGAGACCCTGGCGCGTTTGCTCCTGTATGGCGGCGATGGTTTTGTCCACGCCATCCATGTTGTCCAATGTGGTCACGTAGTCGGTGATGCCCTGGCCTACAAAAATATCGTTGATTTTGCCGACGGCGTAGACCATTTGCCCGGCCTCGCTGATTTTATCCAGCAGCGTGGGTTCGGGCGGCACGACGGAATAGTCGTGGCGGTTGGCGGTGCGGCTAAAATTGCCCGGTTCGCCCACAAACGGCCGGGCGATGACGCGGGCTACTTCGTGCTCGCCGCGCAAAATCTCGCGGGCGATGTGACAGATGTGGTACAGTTCGTCGAGGGGGATGATCTCTTCATGCGCGGCAATTTGGAACACGCTGTCGCCGGAGGTGTAGATGATCGGTTTGCCGGTCGCCATGTGTTCCGCGCCCAGTTCATCGAGGATGACGGTGCCAGAGGCGGGATAGTTGCCCAGTGTGCCGCGCCCAATTTCCGCTTCAAAGCGCTCCATGACCTCAGGCGGAAAACCGTTGGGGTACATGGGAAAGGCTTGTTTCAGTTCAATGCCCATCAGCTCCCAATGGCCGGTGGTGGTGTCTTTGCCGGCGGATATTTCAGTTAGTTTGCCGTAAACGGCCGTTGGCTCTGTTTGTGGCAGCACCCCATCCAGGATGGCGATATTGCCCAGACCCATCTGCTCCATATGGGGCACATGCAGGCCGCCGACGACGCGGGCCATATTGCCCAGGGTGTGGCTGCCCACGTCGCCAAAAGCGGCGGCGTCGGGCGCTTCGCCGATGCC
>JACSSI010000285.1 GCA_014879345.1 Anaerolineae bacterium
CGGCCAGCAGTTTGGCGGTAATGATGCCGATTCCTTGCGTTATAATAATGAAAAGCATTTTACAAATATTCGTCAATTAACATTTGGCGGTGACAATGCCGAAGCATATTGGAGTTATGACGGTACAGAATTGATTTTTCAAAGTAATTGGGATAAATTAACCAAACAAGGCTGTGATCAAATATTCAGAATGAATGCAGATGGCAGTGCTTATAAGAGTGGTAAAAAATATGAATTAGTCAGTACGGATAAAGGACGTACCACATGTTCGTATTTTTTGAAAGATGGGCGTATTGTTTTTGGTTCGACCCATGAAGCCGGCGGTGCATGTCCGGAAGCGACAATGTTTGCCGAAGGACGATATGTTTGGAATATATATGACAGTTACGATATTTATATTACAGATAAAAAGGGTAAAAATCCTAAAAAACTAATCGCTTCTCCTAAATACGATGCAGAAGTAACATGTTCACCGGACGGTAAGTATATCATTTTTACATCAAATCGTTCGGGTGATTTGGAATTATGGCGCTATGAAATTTCTACGGGTGCATTAAAACAATTAACAAATACGCTTGGTTATGACGGAGGTGCTTTTTTCTCACCCGACAGTAAAAAGATTGTATGGCGAGCAAGTCGTCCTATCAAAGATGAGGATGTAAAAAATTACAAAGAATTGCAGGAAAAAGGATTAGTTGAGCCGAAAGAATTGCAATTATTTATTGCAGATATAGACGGCAATAATGTGGAGCAAATTACCAATTTGTCCGGAGCTAATTGGGCACCCTTTTTTCATCCTTCCGGCAATAAAATATTATTCTGCTCCAACCATCATTCACAAAAAAAAGGCGGTCGTGAATTTGCAATATTTATGATTGATATTCGCACAAAAGCTGTAGAACAAATTACCCATTCCAGTACATTTGATGCTTTTCCGATGTTCTCACCGGACGGAAAAAAAATCGTGTGGTGCAGTAATCGTAATAAAGAACGAACACCAACCCGTTCAACAAATGTTTTTGTTGTATTATCCCGCATGTGGACACATGCGACCATGTACCCGTTTGGGTAAAGAAACTGAGAACAGACTGGCATGATTGACTCCGCGACAGAACAACTGGTACGCATTAGAGGCATTAAGGACGGCATCCTGGTTACGCTGGGATCTGGCCCTTATCTTGATGTGTATGATCAGCTTGTGGCGGAAGTGTCACAGAAGGAAGCCTTCTTACAAGGTAGTCAGGTTACGCTAGATGTTGGCTCTCGTTTGCTTGCCCGTGAGCAGTTATCAGAACTGGTAGATTTGTTTGCCAGCCACAGCCAGGTGTTGTGGACGGTTTTGGCTGAAGCAGATGAGACCCGTGAGGCGGCACAAGGTTTGAGTTTAGCCACGCGCGTGGCTGGCAGCCAAACTGATTTAACAGGACGGCCGTTATCCCCATCTCAAATATCAACGACAATAGAACAACCGGCTCAGAGTGGTGACGCTCTTTTCTTGAAAGAGACATTGCGTTCCGGCCGTTCTGTATTTCATGAAGGGCCAGTGGTGGTGATGGGTGACGTGAATCCTGGTGCTGAAATCATCGCGGCGGGTGATGTTATCGTGTGGGGACGGCTGCGTGGACTGGTTCATGCTGGCGCGTTGGGGGATGAAACGGCCGTTATCTGCGCCCTTTCCCTCATTCCCACCCAACTGCGCATCGCCGACCAGATCGCCATTTCACCCAATGGCAGCAAACACAAACCCGAGCCAGAAATAGTATCAATCCGCAACGGCCAAATTGTGGCCGAATCCTGGCAGCAAAAGAACTGAGATTCAGAGGCTGGAGATAATGAGATGGACAAAGACGTAACTTGGCATCTCCAATCCCGATTCTCTAATCTCCATTTTAGGAGAAAGTGATGAGTGCAAAAGTAATAACTGTGACCTCTGGAAAAGGCGGCGTGGGCAAAACCACCGTTACCGCCAATTTAGCTGCTGCCTTGGCCATGCAGGGGCGCAAAGTCGTAGCCATGGATGCCGATATTGGTTTGCGCAATTTAGATGTGGTGATGGGGTTGGAGAATCGCATCGTTTACGACCTGGTTGATGTCATCGAAGGGCGCTGTCGCCTGCGCCAGGCCATGATTAAAGATAAACGTCAGCCGGAACTCTACCTGATTCCGGCCGCCCAAACCCGCGATAAAATGGCCGTCAGCCCGTCAGACATGGTATTGGTCTGCGACCAACTGCGGGAAGAGATGGACTACATCGTCATCGACTCGCCAGCTGGCATTGAGCGCGGTTTCCGCAACGCCATCGCCCCTGCTGACCAGATTATTATCGTCACCAACCCTGAGGTTTCAGCTGTGCGCGATGCTGACCGCATCATCGGTCTTGTCGAAGCGGAAGAAAAAGGCCCCGCTAAACTGCTCATTAACCGCTTGAAACCGTCTATGGTGGCTCGCGGCGATATGCTTTCTATTGAGGATGTAATTGACATCCTGGCAATTGATCTCATTGGCGTTATCCCAGAAGACGAATCGATTCTGGTTGCCAGCAACCAAGGTTTGCCTGTTGCCATGACCAGTGTCAACGGCTCCAGCGCCAGCCAGGCATTCCGCAATGTGGCCCAGCGCATTGAAGGTGTAGATGTGCCATTTATGGATTTAACGCAAAAAGATGGGTTTATGGAACGGTTGCGCAGTTGGTTAGCTGGTGAAAGTTAAGATAAAGGTTCGTAGTACGCACGGATGTGCGTCAGCAGCGCATTAATCTGCGCACTACAAACGGAGCAAAGGCTATGAGTTGGTTCAATAAGTTGTTTGGAGAGAAAGAGGCGAGTGGGGCGGTTGCCAAACAGCGGCTGCAAATGGTTCTGATTCATGATCGCAGTGAGGTGTCTCCTGGCTTGATTGAGCAGATTAAGGACGACATCATCCGCGTGATTGCCAGCCGTTTGGCAATCGATGAGGAGCATGTCAAGATTGATTTGACGCAATCTGGCCGAGAGAGTTACCTGATGGCCGAGATTCCGTTGGATACAAAGGCTCGCAGCCGAGCTTAATCAGTTGATTTGCGTTTTCAAGCGGGGATGAGGCGAAAAGGGGATGAAGATCACCCAGTCGCTGCATCCTCGCTTTTTTGTTGCCCTGCTTACTAATTCCCCATAGAACGAGAAGTGGATTAAAATTTGGTGGGAAACGGCCGTTTCCCATCGCCTCTTCCATAATTTCCATTAAAATTCCTGGATATGAACCTCAGTCGATCCACCTGGCGTCATTTTGATATTTGGCTTACCGCAGCGGTTTTGCTGCTGACAGGGTATGGCATCCTCATGATCCGCAGTGCCGTTACTGGCGCTCCTGCGTTTGAGACCCTGCCAATGGCGCAGGTGCAGTGGGCAATCATTGGCTTTATCGTGATGCTGATCGTATCTGCCATTGATTACCGTTACCTCACTTCCGCCCACTGGTACATATATGCCGTACTGGTAGCAGCGCTTATCTTCGTTGTGGTTGGCGGTCAGGTCAACAATGACGCCCGCCGTTGGATCAACCTGGGTTTCATCGAAATTCAACCCTCAGAGTTTGGCCGTATCTTTTTGGCGATCACCTTTGCCCAGTTTTTGGCAAATCGCCGACATAAAATCAACCGATTTTCCAATACCATAACCACCATCATTTACATTGGCATACCCATTGGCTTGATTTTTCTCCAGCCTGACTTGGGTATGTCCATCTTGTTTATCGTGATTTGGTTTGTCATGATTTGGCTGGCGGGGCTGCCATTGTCTCATTTTTTAATCCTGGGTGCATTGGGGTTGGCCTCGATTATTGTTATCTATCCCAATCTCGCGGATTATCAAAAATCCCGCATCACCACCTTCCTTAACCCGGAAGAGGCAGATGCCGAATCTGTTTTTAACGTGGATCAGGCTGAAATTAGTGTCGGCTCTGGTGGGTGGTTTGGTAAAGGATACTTGCAGGGAACCCAAAGTCAGCTTGGTTTCTTGCGTGTGCAGCACACAGACTTTATCTTTTCTGTCATAACTGAGGAAATGGGGTTGATTTTTGGTTCGCTGTTTGTGCTGCTGCTCATGGGCTTTATTCTATGGCGCATCATTCGGGTGGCGATGGTGACACCAGACCCGGCTGGTAAGTATATGGTGGCTGGCATTGCCGCCATTCTCTTCTTTCAAACGATGGTAAATGTGGGCATGAACACCCGTGTGTTGCCGGTTACGGGTCTGACACTGCCGTTTGTTAGCTATGGCGGCAGTTCCCTGGTGACGTTGTTTATTGCCCTGGGCGTGGTGCAATCTGTGCTCATGCGCCATCGTAAACAAGACTTTGGTTAAAAACCAGTGAACAGTGGGCAGTGGTCAGTAAACAGTAAAACGCACTGTTCACTGTATACTGTTTACTGTATACTCCTCTCTCGATTAATAATTCCCAAAAAAGGTTAATAACATGAGTGTTCGACTACGATTTGCCCCTAGTCCAACGGGGTATTTACACATTGGTGGGGCGCGTACGGCGCTGTTTAGCTGGATGTTTGTCAAGCGGCATGGCGGTCAGTTTATTTTACGCATTGAAGATACCGATCAGAAGCGCTTTGTGGAAGGTGCGGTGGAAGAGATTATGGCTTCGATGCGCTGGCTGGGTCTCGACTGGGATGAAGGGCCGGATATTGGCGGCCCTTATGGCCCGTATGTGCAGACAGAACGAGCCGCATTGTATCAAGAGTGGGCTAATTGGCTGGTGGATAACGGCCGTGCCTACAAATGTTTTGCTACCGCTGAAGAACTAGCCGAAATGCGCGTTGAATTAGAAGCAAAAGGCGACCGTTCTGGCTACGACCGACGCTACCGGGATATGGATGCAGCCCAAGTGGCGGAACTGGAAGCGCAGGGCAAGCCGTATGTCATTCGGTATAAGATGCCGCTGGATGGGGTGACGGTGGTTGAAGATTTGATTCGCGGTGAGGTGGTGTTTGAAAACAGCCAATTCACGGATGCGGTGCTGATGAAATCGACTGGACTGCCGACGTATCATCTGGCTCATGTGGTGGATGATCATTTTATGGAGATTACGCACATCACACGCGGCGATGAATGGCTGAGTTCGGCGCCGCTTCATTTTCAGTTGTGGCAGGCGTTTGGCTGGGAACGGCCGTTATACGCCCATATGCCTGTCATCCTCAACCCCAGCGGTAAAGGCAAGCTCAGTAAACGCACCCAATCCTTCCAGGATGGACAGTGGCAGGTGCTGGTCAAAGTGGATGAATATGAAGAACAAGGGTACATCCCCGTCGCTGTCAACAACTTCATCGCCAATGTGGGCTGGTCATCCGGCGATGACCTGGAGATATTCACCCCTGAGGAAATTATTCCGCGCTTCGATTTAGCCGATGTCAACTCTGCCCCGACCAGTTTGCCCTACGCCAAATTGGATTGGATCAACGGGCAGCACATCCAGCAAATGGATGATGTCGAGCTGGCAAAAGCACTTAAACCATTTCTGGAAGCGGCTGGCTATGAAGTGAATGTGGAGGCCCTGCTGATTGTGATGCCGTCCATGAAAGTGCGGCTCAAACGGCTGACAGATGCGGAAGAATTCCTGCAATTCTTGTTTAGTGACGATGCTGCTATTGAACTGACGGCTGACCAACTCGTGCATAACCAACTGCCAGCCGATGCTGCCAGAAACGGTTACGAGCAAGCCCTCGCCTTTGTGCAGACTACTGACACGTTCGACCTGGACACCATCAGCACCACGTTGATGAGCATTGGCGAAAGTGTGACCACGACGGGCAAAGCTGGCCCTTTCCTGGGCAAACTGCGTTTGGCGATGACGGGACAAAATGTCTCGCCGCCTGTGTTTGAGTCCATGCTGGCGCTGGGTCGTGAGCGGACGGCGGCGCGGTTAAAGCAGGTCGTTGGTTTGTTTGCATAAAAAACGCTGTTAACGCAAAGGAGCAAAGGACGCAAAGAACCCCCAGAATTTTCGCGTCTTCCACGCTTTGTGTCTTTGCGTTAAAAATTTTCGGGTTTGCCGCAGGCATCCCCTTTTGGTAGAATTCTCGCTAGTTCTTTGAGGGATAGTTTAATGGCAAAACAACGGACTCTGACTCCGTCGTTCCTGGTTCGAGTCCAGGTCCCTCAGCTCGATAAACGGCTCACGAAAGTGGGTCGTTTTAGTTTTAAACCGCGTGGTACAAGACCTGACAGATTTACAAACGGCCGTTACCCGCTGTGTGGCTGGATCGGAAAAAGATTATAATTGAGGAAGTCTGACTGAATCATTCGATGCAAACATGAATTGCCATTGAGTCTGATTAGAAACTACAAGCAAAAATAAGGTCGGGAAAGCTATGCCAGAAATTGAAACATTACGTTTACGACTACAGCCCATCACAGCAGATGACTTGGATGCTTTAGCGCAAATGTGGGCTGAGGCTGATGTCATGCGTTATTTACCCGGCGGCGTGCCGCGTTCTGTGGCAGCCACGCAAACTGAATTGAACTATATGCTGGCGCATTGG
>JACSSI010000286.1 GCA_014879345.1 Anaerolineae bacterium
CAAAAAACCGGAAGACACCCCCCTGCTTCAGGCGCGTCAACTGGGTCGAAAAGGCTCAATCGCTCCCCTCGATTTAGAACTGTACGCCGGAGAAGTCGTAGGCTTTGCTGGTTTATTAGGTTCAGGACGCACAGAAACCGCCAACCTGCTCTTTGGCGTAGACCATCCAGACACAGGCACTCTCACCTTCGCCAATAACGACATCAACAAATTCTCACCATCCGACTCCATTGCCAGAGGCATCGCATTTTGCCCTGAAGATCGTAAAGATGATGGTATCGTCGCCGATTTATCCATTCGAGAAAACATTGTTTTGGCGCTGCAATCTAACCGTGGTTGGGTGAAACGCCTCAACAAACAACAGCAGTATGAATTAGCAGATAAATTCATCAAAATGCTAAATATCAGTACCCCCTCCGCCGATCAACTCATCAAAAATTTAAGCGGCGGCAATCAGCAAAAAGTAATTCTGGCACGCTGGATGGCAACCAATCCGCAAATCCTCATCTTAGATGAACCAACGCGCGGCATTGATATTGGCGCCAAAGCCGAAATCCAAAAACTCGTTCTGGAACTGGCCGAAGAAGGCAAAGCCTGTCTTTTTATCTCTTCCGAACTAGAAGAAGTCTTGCGCACCAGTCACCGCATCGTGGTATTCAGGGATCAACACAAAGCAGGTGAATATGCTGGCGACGTGGATGAACAAACCATTATGCAAGCCATGGCTGGCAGTGGTGAAACAGGGAGTGATGAACAATGAGCCAATCAAAAATCTCTTGGCAGCGCATACGAGACAGCCAGCTTTTTTGGCCTCTTTTAGCACTGGCCTTAATCATGCTCTTCAATTTGTTTTTTACACCAGGGTTTTACAACATTGAAATCAAAGACGGACATCTTTCCGGATTCCTGGTTGATATATTCAATCGTGGCTCCATTTTAATGTTACTGGCAATTGGCATGACCATGGTCATTGCAACTGGTGGTGTGGATTTATCCGTTGGCGCTGTTGTCGCTATTTCAGCGGCCGTAGCCACAGTCTTGATCAACCCCGCTCTGGCTGAGAAATTAATTAGCTCTGAAGAATTGGTTAAGGATGTTACCTCAACACCGTTATGGATATGTATCCTGGCGGCTCTGGTGGCGGCAACGGCTTGTGGTTTATGGAACGGCCTCCTGGTATCCAGAGCAAAAATCGAGCCAATGGTGGCTACCCTCGTTTTGATGGTGGCCGGACGAGGCATTGCCCAGCTTATCACGCACGGCCAAATTATTACCGTTTATTACAGCCGTTATTTTTTTATTGGCAACGGTTATCTTCTCGGCATCCCATTTTCCTTTTTTATCGTCGCTTTCGTTTATTTAGCGGTGTGGCTGCTGGCAAGGCGGACAGCTTTTGGCATGTTTGTGGAATCAGTAGGCATAAACGCACGTTCCAGTTACCTTAGCGGCATTAACGAGAAAAATATCAAACTCATTGTCTATACGCTCTCTGGTTTTTGCGCGGGTGTGGCAGGCTTAATTTATAGCTCAAACGTTAAAAGTGCAGATGCCAACAACGCTGGTCTCAACCTGGAATTAGACGCTATCCTGGCTGTTGTCATTGGCGGCACCTTGATGACTGGCGGCCGTTTTTCTTTGTTAGCCAGCGTGATTGGGGCGCTGGTGATTCAAGCCACTACCACCACGATGTATGCGCTTGGTGTGCCAGCAATGGCTGCTTCTGCAATCAAAGGGTTAGTCGTCTTAATCGTCGTTTTACTTTATTCGGATCAGACGAAACTGGTGCTTGGTAAACTGTTTGAAAGAGAAGGAGCCCGATCATGATGGAAAGATTAAATATCGATCGGAAATTTGTACCCGTATTAGCCACCATTGGCGTGTTTATTACACTGTATTTCTATGGCTGGCTGCAATACAAAGGGATGCGCACTCCGCAGGCATTTTTGAACCTGTTTGTGAACAATGCTTTCCTGCTGATTACCTCTATTGGCATGACTTTTGTGATCCTGTCTAAGGGGATCGATCTTTCGGTAGGCGCCATGATCGCGTTGACATCAGTGGTTTCGGCCTCGTTGTTAGAACATGTTGGATTAAGCCCTTTCATTGTGCTGCCGTTAATGTTGTTAATGGGCATTTTATTTGGGGCAACGATGGGAGCCATTATCCACTTTTTTAAAGTGCAGCCATTTATTGTCACCTTGGCTGGGATGTTTATCGCCAGAGGGATGTGTTTCTTCGTTAGTTTGGACGCTATTCCTATCCATGATCCTTTTTATCGCACCCTGGCGCTATACCGTTTGCCGATTCCGTTTATAGACAAGGCTTTTCTGAGTATCGGCGCGATCATTGCGTTACTTGTTTTGATTGTAGGCATGTATGTGGCTCATTTTACGAGATACGGCCGTTCTGTCTATGCGGTTGGTGGTAGTGAACAGTCAGCCTTGTTAATGGGTCTGCCAGTTGGGCTTATCAAGATTTCGGTTTATGCAATCAGTGGGTTTTGTTCGTCACTGGCTGGTATCGTTTTTAGCATTTCGCTCCTTTCAGGTCATGGCCTTTACGCCACAAGCGTGGAGCTAGATGCGATTGCTTCTGTGGTCATTGGCGGCACTTTGCTGACGGGTGGACAAGGTTATGTATTTGGCACCCTGTTTGGCGTTTTGGTGACGGGCTTGATCCAAATGCTGATTCAGTTTAACGGCAATCTAAGTTCCTGGTGGACACGCATTGCTGTTGGTGCGCTGACCTTGATTTTTATTGCTGTGCAAAGTTTGTTTGCTACAAAATGGAAACGTCAGGCAGTTGCCCGATCATCGCGCACTATGCAAACTGGCAAACCAGATATGTCGATGGGAGATAATTTATCAGCTGGCTCAGCTTAAAAACATCAATTCCACCTCCTGGGTGACTGTCACATAAAAAAAGCCTGGCTCATCACCAGGCTTTTCATGTCAAACGGGATCATTTTGTTTTTAGGGCGACGTTTCTGTGCCATCAGTGGCTGGGTTTGCTGTGGTATCAACTGTCGGCACAATGCCTGGGCCAGCTAAAACCAAATTGGGAACCGTCCCCTCAGGTGTAAAGATAACCTTATCTGTCGCGTTCAACGCACTGGCATTTGCTTGTGCCAACAACAGCGTCAGGTATTCAGGGTTGGTTTCATAAAGAACGGCAAGCACCTGCTCAACGGCCGTTCTTGCTTGAGCATCTACAATCGCCCGTTCGGCCACAATCCGCGCAATCTCCAAGTCTTCTTGGGCAACCAATAAGTCTCGTTCCCGTTCAGCCAGTGTAACCGCTTGTTGTTTATCCACAGTTGCCAAATCATTTTGTTTCTGTTGTTCGATAACAGCCAATTGAGCCGCCAACTGCTCTTGTTCTAATTGCGCCAATAAAATGCCTTGCCGTGCTTGTTCCTGAATACGGCTTTGCTCAACACGAATCTGACCTTCTTGTTTGGCCTGTTCTGCACTCGCCTCGGCCGATGCCCGCAATTGATCTTGCGCCGCTTTTTCAGTTTCTAGCCGACTTTGAACGATGGCATCGAGCGCAACCTGGACAGCCTCAGATAAAATAACATCCGGGATGACAAGGTTTTCCACGCGCAGTCCCAATTCTGCAACCAGTTCATTTACCTCCGTGTCGATACAAGCACGTAGCGCGTCACGAGATATGCCAATGATATTGTTGTCAAACGTTCTATCGCCAACACATACTTTCATAGATTGTCGGGCTAAATCTTCTACCCGCGCCCGCGCTAAGGTATCATCCAGGTAAATACCGCGATACCGTGACCATTGGGATTGGATCAAATCTTGATCTTCCAAACCAGGGCGGAAAATATCCCCCGTTACTTTCAAACCAATGCGCTGCTTATCAGAGGTGATGATTTCCTGGTCTTCAACCGCGAACGGGATGGCTTGTGTCGAAATCGTCTGCAAATCAACAAAAATGCCCACATCGCTGTAAACACCAGGTCCCACAATATCCTTGATACGGCGATTCTCGAACTGAACACCCACTTCTTGTTCTTCAACCGGGTTTATAAAATAGAAGAAATTACCCATCATGTTGAAGATAATGACTACAATGATCAGTCCACCAATAATGAGAAATAGTTTACCTATCGTTTTGCCAGAAATACGTCTACGATTTTCCATCGTGTCTCCTTTTTGTGAGGTATGACCCCTATATATGGTTAACTGTTTCTAAAATAGGGAAGTTGCCAAGTTATGTTGTTGTGAATATTTACGTGAAATCATAGCAAAAGGATGCAAAAATTGGAACAATTCCCTCAATCACTTTTGGAATGACCAAAGAAGCGCTTAAAATATTCAAGGTTTCACAGGAAAGATGAGAAAGTCACTACGAACTTCAGACATCGCCAAAGCAGTTGGCGTTCATCCAAACACGGTGCGCCTGTATGAGGAGTGGGGCTTTCTGCCAGCCATTCCCCGCACGACCAGCGGCTACCGTCAGTTTAACGAATTCCACCTAGATCAGATGTGCTTTGCGCGAACGGCTCTGCACGGTGGTTGGCCTGGCCGCAAAATTCGGCAGTCGGCGTTGGCGTTGGTGCGCTGCGCGGCTGCTGGCGAATTGGAAGAAGCGTTGGCGATGGCACAGACACACGAGGCTTTGGTGCAAGGGGAGATCGATCAGGCAGAAACGGCCGTTCTCTTCATCCAGCAATGGCTCAACGGCGAAATTGTCGAACTCACCCGGCCTCCCTTATCCGTCAGCCAAACTGCCCGATTTTTAGATGTTTCCACTGACCAACTGCGCGACTGGGAGCGGAACGGACTGCTCACCGTCCCTCGTCATCCCCAAAATAGATACCGTCAATACGGCGCTGCTGAAATTGGCAGGGTGCGTGTCATCCGTACTTTGCGCCGCGCTGGTTACAGCACCCTGGCTATCCTGCGGATGCTCCTGGCAGTGGAACAAGACAGTGCCACCGATATACGCCAGGCCCTTGATACCGCCACCCCCGAGGACGACATCCAGTACGCCACCAATCAGTGGCTCACCACCTTAACCACCCACAAACACCGCGCCGCCGACATGATCAGCCAACTGGAAACGATGGTAAGTAAGTACGCCAGGTGCTGATGGTGTAAGCGCCGCCATACCAGTTAGCCAGATACTTCACTCTGGCTGAAGGTTAGGGTGAAGCGCGTGTTTTGCAGGGGAGAACGGCCGTTTAGCGAGACCAATACCCATTTCATGCCAGCCATAGGATGATGAACGTTAAGAAGAAGGGGTTTCTGTGAGTCATCTCGTCTGGGTGTGAACTTCTCTTCTATGCTACGGCACATCCAAGACCAAGGTAAACGGCCGTTTCAATTCCAGCCACGCTAACACATACAATTCAACCGGTTCACCTGGCTGAACATCAATGGTGTACGTTAGGTCGCCATCAAAGTTGGGGCAGGTTTGTTCTTCTGGCGTGCTAGTTGTCAGGTGCAGACAGTAAAGGCGAATGTCCTCGGGACTGGCATCGGTGACGGTGAGGTTTAAACGAGCGGAATCGTCGGGCAGCGTTTCCAGCCATTCAACCTGCTCTATTTGCGCCCCTGCGTAACCAATTTCCAGAGGTACAGCCACGTCCCACACATCCCCGACTTGATGGCCTTCCCAGACCAGCGGCAGCTCTAGTTGACGGGCAAGATTGAGCAGTTCCATCGTCATGGTGACGGTGATAGTTTCACTATCGGCGGCGATGGCTTCCAACTGGTTGTGCATCATCCCCCGCAAACCACCGGTAGCTGCATCAAAAACGGCTGGTTCTCCTTCTTGACTGACGGGAGCAGTGCTGCGACCTTGATCATCAATAAGCGCATCAGGCATGGTGAAGTGGAGGTGGGCTATCTGCTGTGGAAACGCGGTGGGGTTCATCTGCCAGATCGGATCAACCAGCGTAACCATGTCGATGGTGGTGGCTGTGGGGGAGTAGATGGCGGTAACGGCCGTTACCGTTATGCCCGTGTGCGCATCTACAGCCAGCGGCCGTTCAGAAACAGGCTGTCCTTGAATTAGCCCGGTAAACTGCACAAATATAAAACCTTCCTGCATACCCACATAAAATTGGTCAAGGTCACGATTACTCCACAATTCCGTCGACTGTTCCAGATTGAGCATCCCATTCAGTTCCCACTCATCACCAGAGCAGGGATCGACAAAACGCGATCCCGTCTCATCCCAGGTGTAGTGGCATTCATCTACGTCAATGGCCTCGGCATAAGCGGGTGACAGCGGGGCAAAGGCGAACAACTCCCCTTCTGGCGTATGCACCAGCCAGAAATCGCCTGCTTCAATCCAATATGGCGTGGCACTGGGCGGATAGTCATCTGGGGACAGGATGAGCGATTGCAGCGGCGGATAGGGAACATCGCCTAAATCGAGCGTTTCTGTGCCTGCCGGAATGGCGTAGTCGAGGCGCTGGGCGTAGAGTCTGAGAGGGGTGGTGGGGGCGGTGGCGATGGTGAAACGGCCGTTTGCATCTGTTTGCGCCACCGGTTC
>JACSSI010000287.1 GCA_014879345.1 Anaerolineae bacterium
GTCTAATATGCTTTATATTTTGAATAGCACTTCACCTTCAGCAACACCTGTATATGGACTGGTAGACCAAACGGTTAAGGTGGAATGTACCACATCTGCCCGGTTTATTTGTGCTGTCAAAAACTGGCTGTAACTGGCAAGGGATGCCAAAGGATTGTCCGTCATCGTTAGTAGGCTGGCTGGAGCCGGAGCGTCTCACCAATATCTTGTCCTTTGATTTGGTCATCATATTTTTGCTTTCGGCGCTGCCATGTTTCGTAAATTCCTTTCCAGCGACTAAAATCTATGCGCGTTTCATCGTATTCATCATAACGTTCAAGATTTCCACTCATAAGCGCATCATAAAAATCTTGACTCAAAATGCCGTATTTTTCTTCATAAAGCGTAAGGCGTCGTTCCAGCATTTTCATTTCAACGACAAGTTCATAGGTGTTCATAATCTTTCCTCAAACGCTGCAATGTTGCTTATTCCAATTACCAGCGCATTATAGCATACAACCTGGGCAGCATTTCTTAGCACAGATCAAATATCAACGGATTCTTCACTAAAGGTGGGGGCAAGTTGTTGGGCTTCAACAATCCAAGCATCCGGGTTCATGCGGGAAGTGGGCTTTAGGTCGAGGATTTCGCGTACCCGTTCTGGCGTTTCCTCGGCCAAATCGGCCACGGTGACGATGCCGGCCGCTTTGAGTTTGCGTTCTGTGGCGGGGCCAATCCCCTTGATGATCTGCAACTGGCTTTTGCCGGTGTGTTTGATTTGTGATTTGGCTCGCCCCAGGGCGGTTTGCATGTTATCGAGTTGGGAGTTGGAGGTCTGTAGTTTTTCTTCTGTTTCTTTGAGGTTGGCTCGCAATCTTTCGGTTTCGGCTATTTGATTCAGCAGTTCGTCCACTTTGGCGTTGCGCTCATCCCGTTCGGCTGCAATCACTTCCAGTTTGGCCGCTAATTTTTGGTTTTCAGCTTCCAGTTCGTCAAATGTTACCAGTTTTTGACGGCTCTCTGCTGCATCTTCTTGCAGGTGTTTCATTTCAAGCTGGGCGACGGTTAGCTGGTGTGCCAGTTCCACTTTTTCGTCGCGCAGGTCGTCCATTTCGTCGTCGAACTGTTTAAGTTCTGCTTTGAGGGAATTGATGTCGGCAACGGCCGTTTCCAGTTTCGTTTCCAGTTCTACCCGCAAATCGTCCAGGCGATTGGTTTCTGCCTGCTCCTCTGCCAGTTCACGCTGGTAAGCCCGCAGTTTCTTCTGTAAATCGGCCTGGTTCGCTTCGGTGCGGCCCAGTTGAATCGTGCGCTGCCGCAGTGCTTCATCAAGTTGCGCTTTGTCTGACTGGGCGGCTTCATGCCAGCGACGCATATAAAAGGTATCGACTAAAACAGCCAGCAGCGCCCCCACCATCATGCTGCCCAGTAATGCCAATATGACTATTCCGGTACTCATCATATTACTCCGTTGGCAACCCGGCGAAGATACCGGCTACAGCCAGATTTTCAAAATTCAAGCAACCCAATCTCCAACTCCTGCGCCGCTTCAAGCAGCTTCTGATCCAATGTCGCTAAAGGCAGCCCCATCCGCATAGCCAGAGAGAGGTAAGATGCGTCATAACTGGAAAGATTATTGGCTCTGCCTACCGCTTAGCGTCTACCTTCTTCAATCATTTCACGGATTGAAAGCCCCTCCAACCTCTTTCCCACCCGAAATTGACGCATTTCTTCAATTACAGCTTTTAAATCATTGCTATTGCGGGCATCATATGGCTGTAAAACGGCAATAGGAACGCCATGCTTGGAAATGGTAATGCGTTCACCTTTTGATACTCTTTCCAGCAGTTTGGGTAAGTGAGTTTTTGCTTCATACGCCCCTACAGTTTCCATGGCATTTCTCCTTAGACTAGTCTTAGATCAGACTACAACACTCGCCTTTTACTTGTCAACCCTATTCAATAAAACGGTATGCTTGCTGCAATTTATGGTTATAAACGGGCGGCTTCGGTCAGGATGTTGGTGGCGCGGCTCTCGGATATGTCTAAAATTTCGGCGAGTCTTTGGGGGGAAACGGCCGTTAATTCAGCCAGTGTATCAATTCCAGCCACCTGCAACTTGTTTGCAAAAACTGGCCCAATGCCCTTAACTTGTTGCAAATCTTCAGGTGTTTTTGCTAAACTGGCGCGTGACACTTTTTCTACTGCCAAAAACGGAGGCAGATTATCGCCATTGGGTTCCAAGGTGATGTAATTTGCAACTGATTCAGCCTTTAATGGGAACGCTGTATCTCTGTTTTTGGCATCTGCCGCCATCCGGTCTAACAAAGCCAACGCCCCATCCTCTGCCGACGTTGCTTTATACCAATACCAAATAAGCAGTCCAATCAAGGTACTGACAATTAGCCCAAATGCAAAAGTCGAAGGATTCTTCAATTTATTCATTTTGCGCCTCCACAAACGCTACTTCCTTCTCTAAATTATGTAATGTGGGCGTGAAAATGCAAGTATTTATTTTTATAACGCAGCTGCTCAGGTAGACCTGTCAGGTTTACTCGAGAGATTACCATCTATCCAGACCAAACCTGACAGGTCTTTCTCGATAGACTTAGTAGCTACTTTAAAACACAAAAGGCGCAACGTATGCACAGGTTTTCTTTTCCTTTGTATGCGTTGCGCCTTTATCAGACTGTTTGTGTTTGTTATCTGGAAATGAGAATGGGTTGCGAAAATTCGCGCAGCATCTGGTCAACCAAACTGCCTAAGACAATGCGCCAAAACGGCCGTCTGCCAAAACCACCCATAATGAGGATATTGCTATTGTGTTCTTTGGCCGTTTCCAAAATGAGTTTCCCGGCATTATCGCTCACTTTTACAATAATTTTATAATCTTTAACGCCGTGTTTTTCCAGGTAATCACGGGCTGAATTACCCGTATCAACAGCCACACGATCATTCGTCGCCACCAATACCACCAGGGGAAATCCATATTTTACCGCGCGGTAAGTGGCAATAAACAAGCCTTCTTCTGATTTAGGACTGCCATCATAGGCCAGCAGCATCCTGTCCATCGCACTATTTGCGGTAACTGGTATTGCCAATAACGGCCGTGAACAGCTTTGCAACAAAGGCGTCAACCCGGAACGTAACCGGGCAACCGCTTTGTTGCCGGGCGGATGCGTCATGCTAAACACAACCAAATCGGCCCAAACAGAACGGCGCAAAATGGCCTCCGCCGGCGTTCCCCAATCCACAGCAAACTCATGACGTACCTCTGCTTCTTCACAACGCCGGTTAAACTCTAATCTAATGGCATCTATTAAACCGCCTTGAGCAAGCTGTTCTTCCGGCATTAACTCTTCTTGATGCTGCGCCACGTACAAACCAAGCAAGCGTCCTTTTGAGCGTTTGGCAATCGTCAGGGCATGTTCCAAAGCCTGCCAATGTGACTCTTCCCCACCTAAAGCCACGAGCAAATCCTTAAAGATGGAGGTGGGTACAATTGGTTCCAACCGTTCTTCACGCCAGATACCCGGCTTGGGACCAGGTTCCAGTTCATCGGGAATGACGGCATCGACGACACGGGTTATCATGCTTTCAGATTGTTCGCCTTTATTTTCTGTTAGTCTGGTAACGGCCGTTTCCGCATCCATCTCCCAGCCCAACTGTTCCCCCAACTCACGCCGGTAGTCAGCCAGCAGCGCATACAAATCTGCCTCCGTGCGCCCTGGGAACTGTTGGAACAACCCCCGTTCATAGAGCAAACCAATTACTGGCAGATACACGTTGTCATACCAGCTTGCCACCGCCTCTTCATAGGCAATTTCACGTGCCTGATCCAGCCCCATAAAATAACGATGAACTTCAATTTCTTCCAACAACAAGAAATAATAACCCGTCCACGTCATCTGCAAATCAACCTCAGGGCGCAGATTATCAAGATTGGTTTGCTCCAGGAAATTGGCATATCGCGCTTTCAGAATAATCTCTTCAGGATTATCATCAGCCGAAAGAGGCACACGGGTACGCACTTCCGTCACATACCCTTCAATCGTTTTGTTGCCTAGCTGCCGCGCCACAGAAACACGATGATTACCGTCTTTTACAAAATACGCGTCCCCTATCTGATACACCTCAATTGGCGGCACACCTGTCATACTGAGAAATGCAGTTTTAACACTTACCCAACGCTGTTCATCACTGGCAAGAATAGGCATAAAATCACGGGTGTAATCACTAGAACGCCCCACGCTGCCCACAATGGCATCTAATGGAATTTCCTGGATACCGCGTTCAGCCATGCCCGTTACTTTTAACTGTTTCCGTACCTCATCATATTTCAGCAGATCAACAGACTCGCCACGTAGTCTGGCGAGTGTTTGCTGCAAAGCTGCTTGTCGTCGTGCGCGTTCAAAATCTTCTAACGCAGAACGGTAGTCATTTTTATTTGAGTCTTCCATATTATTAGTCTTGTAGTCGTTAGTCTTGTAGTCGTTAGTCGCCTAAGCCGTGCAACACACTGTTAACTGTTCACTGAAAACAGATCCCTATCGGCAAATCAACATCGGTTGGTCACATTCACGCAGCATGAGATCAACGGTGCTGCCTAAAACGAGATGGGATACCGGCCGATAACCAAAGCCGCCCATAATGATGAGATCACAGTTGCTGAGAACGGCCGTTTCCAATACCGCTTCTCCAATATTACCTTGCCTCAGTACAAAACCGGCCTCAACCTCATACTCTTGCAAATATTCCTGTGCCATCAACACCGATTCCGATGACGTATATTTTGTCTCCACCGTTATAATCGTGAGCTGCATTTTCCAGCGCACCGCTAAATAGGCCGCCACAAATAACGCTTCACTCGCCTTTGGGCTGCCATCATAAGCCAACAACGCATGTTTCATACTAGAGCCGCGTCCCTCAGGTAAAACCAACACCGGTCGCGGGCTTCTTTGGATTAACATGTTAAAGCCAGAGCCTAAACGGCGTAATGTTTTTTTGGAAGGACGGTGCATCAAGTTGACAGTCACCAGGTCTGCCCAGGCAGCTCGTTCTGTGATAGTACGTGCCACGATGCCTGTTGCCACAACTAACTCACCGCGCACCCCTGCATTTTGACAGCGTTCATCAAAAATATGTTTGATACGGCTGACCGCGGCACTCTCTTTTTGCACTTCATCAGCAACGATGTGCAGCCCCATCAGCCGCCCCTTTTCGCGGCGGGCTACGTCAAGCGCGGCTTGCACCATGCGCCAATCTTCAGGGATGCCTTGCACTGGCACTAATATCTTCTTAAAAAGCCGTTCATAATTGCGCACCGCGACCATGTGCCGCCGCCATTCTCCAGGCTCCGGCCCATCATCCAGACCCAAAGGCGTCATGGCTTCACGCAGGCGGGAGCCAACTTCTGCCCCCCGACGGGATTGGGAACGTTTGACGAGGTCGGTAACGGCCGTTTCCGCATCCAAAGACCAGCCCAGCACATCCTCCAACTGTTCCCGTCGTTCCGAAAGCAGCACATACATATCCGCTTCCGTCCGCTCAGGAAAATTATGGAGAATTCCCTGCTCGCGCACAATGCGAATCACCGGCATATACACATCATCATACCAGGCAACAACCGCTTGGGCCTTCGGCACTGGTTCACCGCGCCGCTCCGCCATCCGCTTTTGATGCGCTTCAATTTGGTCGAGCAAATTACGGTAATGCCCGGCAAAAGTCATGCTTAAATCGACATCATTTCTTAATTTATCAAGGTTCGTTTTCTCTAAAAAATCCAGATACCGTTCCTGGCAAATCAACTCATCCGGGTCAGCATTTTCAGTAAGTGGCACACGGCTAATCACTTCCACAACATGGGCAGCGATGGTTTCACCGCCCAACTGCCGCGCCACCGACACCCGGTGATTACCATCATTGACAAAGTAAGCCTCGCCTACTTTATAAACATCAATCGGCGGAATGCCTACCATATCGTTAACGGCCGTTTTCACACCAACCCAGCGCGTCTCATCCTGATCCTTCTTCGGCATAAAGCTGCGGGTAAAATCTTTATAGCGCCCGACACTGCCCACAATAGCATCCAACGGAATCTCCTGCACACCCAAATCGACAGGATCAGATACCTTCAGACGGTCACACACCTCATTGTAAGCCAGCAGATCAGCCGATTTGCCAGTGATTCGCGCCATCAACTGCTGCATCGACGCCTCGCGTCGCGCCCGCTTAAAATCACGCACAGCTACTTCATGGCGCAGGGTCTCCGGATCATTCATCATAACCTCCGAATTATAGCACCTTTCGCTGTTGACCGTTGATGGTACGTATGTTACACTCCGCGCCGTTATGAATACATCAGACAGCTTAACCCACTTAACTGCACAACTTTTCAGCAACCATGTACATGGTCATGCTCATCATCATCATAAGTTATGGCAGTCTAACGCTTCGGGTTAAGTCGGCGCACCTAAACGCGCCCTCACATCAGGTCGGTCAATTTGCACCCTCCTCGGAAACCCGGGGAGGG
>JACSSI010000288.1 GCA_014879345.1 Anaerolineae bacterium
CGGGTATCAAGATTTGGTAATGGTAATGGCATCTTTCATCCTATCCATAACATTGAGGCCTGAGCCTGTCGAAGGCCGTTGGTTTCAGCCAGTAGCGTTGGTTTCGACAGGCTCAACCAACTCAGCGGGGGTGTTCACGCCAGCATAATCTTCAACAAACCAGCCACCACAATACGATCCTGCGGCACTTCCAGGAATTCACCTTGGGGCGAGCCTTTCCAGAGCAGATTGATGGTGCTCACATAGTCCACGCCGCGTACTGCTTCCAAAACGGCCGCTACATCAGACAAATAGACGTCTCGGCCAAACGCCCAGCCTGTGCCTTCCGGGCCGCCCGTCAAGGGATGCAAAAAGGTTTCCAACGCCGCGATGACGGCATCGCGCACCACACCGGCTTCGCTGGCATTGAGGGGTGTCACCACTGCCTGCACGCCGACCGGCAAATAAGTGGGGCCGGTGACGGTGATCTGCCCGGCAACGGCCGCAGGAACCCGCGCCGCCAAAAATGTTTGCACCTGCCGCCGCAAGCCAAATGAAGGCTGGGGGCGTGCTTCCTGGCTGTGGGGCATGATGATGATCTTGACCCAGCCTGGCGTTTCCCGGCCGCTGCTGTGGGTGGTGGGCAGGGCGCGGGCTACGGCGACCGCCGGAGAGGCTTCACGTGCCAGCGCTTCATAGTCGTTCAGGGAAATGGCCTGGTATTGGTGGCGAATAAGCTGCGGCCCACGCAGATGCACATTGGCGAGCGGTTCGGTGTCTGCTCCCCCTTCGGCGGCCACCGGATTGCTGACACCGGCCGCAGGCACACCGCTCAACAACTGGGTAATGGTGGCGGCGGCGACATTGCCCATCGCCCCACCGCCGGAACGGTATTGGCGAAGACGGATATTGTCTCTGCCAGCGCTGGGAATACGGCCGTTTTGATCATCGCCAAAAATGAGACGGCCACGACTGCGTTCAATCACATAATGGCGGTCGTCGGGTTGGGAGAAGAAGAGGTGCGGCTGTTCCTGCCAGCGCACCCATACTTCGTTAATCTTGCCCGTGCGCGGATCGGTGACGGTGGTAATCACGTCATCGCCCAGCCCTTTTTCGGCTAATTCTTGCTGCAAAATTGCCAGTTCGACGGGCGCTCTGGCGCCGGAAAGCTCTTTCACTTCCAGCCATTCCCCTGCCAAAACGGGTGCGCGGCGGCTGAAAAAGACCTGATGGGCCTGACCGTTGCTGCTGCCCAATACCTCATTTTCTATCGTCTGAATTTGCGCCGCCCAAACCGCGTTGAAGTGCAGACTGTTAATTTGGGTGAGCAACGGGTCGCCGCCCGTTTGCAGCCGGGCGCGGAGCCAGGTGCGCGGCACGCCAAAGCGGGGCAGCGCGGCCAATGAGACGGGGACGCGCTGGTATTCGTCGCTTAAATTGGCTGTCAGCGTCAGCGTGTCTGCGGCGGCACTGAGGATGGTCATCAGTTCGGGCGGGTCGGCATCCCCGATGGCTATCAGATCACCGGCGCGGAAGCGGGCGGCCTGGCGGCTGTTTGCCAGTTGCACCTGGCTGCCACTGGCAAATACGGCTTCACCGCTGGGCAAGGGCAAAACACCGGGATAAACGGCCGTTACCATGCCCGGTAGTGCTAAATTATTTGTTTCGTCCATCACCGTCAGCGTGCGCCAGCTTGTGCCGTCGTGATATTCCCAGGTTAGCAGGGGGCCGCTGTTTTGTCCGACCGTTTCGGCGATGTCCAGATACAGGCTGATCTGGTCAGCAGGCAGGGTGCGGTCAAAGCCGAGATAAAGGGTGGGCGTGCGGTCAGCTACCAAGCTGAACGGTTCAAAGGGAGAGCCGCGCCAACGGGCGCTTTCTGTCTGGTCGGCCCATTGAAAATCGTTGTAGGTGAGGCAGTGGCTGGGCTGCGCCTGGGGTGAACGGTAGAGATAGCCCATCTGCACCGCCCCGAGAATGGGTGGACGGGTTTCGGTGACAACGACAGTGCCGCCAGTGAAGGTGATGGTGCGCTTGATGCCGTAGCCGCCGCTTTTGAGACGGGCGCGAATCCAGAAGCCTTCTTCATTATTGACTTTGGTCAGCGTCATGTCTGGGGGTACAGTGAAGATGATAGCTCCCGTGCTTTGGAAGGTAGTGCCACTGCTTTCCGGTTTGATGGCGAGCGCAGACCAGGAACGGCCGTTCCAATATTCCCAGGCTACAACGGGTGTGGTTAACTTGGCAGGGTTTGAACTGTCTGGTTCCGGTTCAACATAAGTCAGATGCAGGGTCACTTCTGCGCCTGCTTTGCCAAAGGCTTCGGCGCTGGTGAGGTAAAAGGCGCTGCCCGGCTGCGGCTGTTGACCCAAAGGATACAGTGCTTTGCTGACATCTAGTTCCAGGGTGTTGGCAAATGCCTTGTCGGGCGGGAATCCGGCCGTTTCTGGTGGCGGGGAGGTATCTGGCAGCAGGCGGTTTATCTCGGTGCGAATGGTCAAGCGATCCAGTTGAGCCAGCACCAGACCCGGTTCTGGCGGCAGCGGCGCCGTCAGCTGTCCGCGCAGCCACGACGAGGTGCGCCCCTGAATGGTGGTCATCTCGGTTTCCGAGCAGTCAGCCGCCAGCCGAATGATACCGCTGCGGGTCAGCCCGTCTGTGCCGTCCACACTGTCGTCTTCGTCTGCTTCTGCGGCCGTTTTGAACGCCTTGAAACCGCGCCACACTTTGCCGTCCCAATATTCCCACACCACGTCCAGCGCCTTGCTGCCGGAAATGGCTAATTCACATTGCAGTTCCACAATTGCTTTGCCCGACAGGGTGAAATAGGTGTCGTGGGCCAAATAAAATTCATGCGGCGTATCTTTTAAACCGCTAAACAAGGTGATGGGTTGGTTGCCCATAACGGCCGTTGAGTGATTGGCATATCCGTCTTTACCCGGCCATAAGGAATACACCTCGACCAGATTGGCGGCTGCCAGGGCGATGTTGGTTTCTGTTTCAAAGACGAGTTTTTCGCCGGTGGCTGGATTATCCGCCCCGACCTGGGTGCGGGCAGGCACGCGGCCATCGCCAATGTGGGCAATCGGCGCAAAAACGACAGGCACGCGGGCGGCCTGTGCTGGCAGCAGGTTGACGCCGAAGAGGTCTAAAAATGCCAATTTGTTTTTGTCGGGCGCCAGGCCCACGCGCTCGGCCAGGGCGCGTAAATAGCGGACGTAGATTTGGATGACAGCCCAACTGGGGCCGTTGGCAACGGGTGTCCAGCCAGGGGTGTAACCCGGCATTCGTGTGAGCAGATCAGCTACCATGGCCTGTATCTGACGGTCATCAAGGGTGGGGGTAACGGCCGTTTTGCCATTCAGTTGTGTGGTCATGATTCGCGACCCTCCATGAGATAGAAGGGATAAACCAGGTTGTAAAATGTATTGGTGAGCCGGACACGGTAACTGGCTTCGATGAGTAAACGGCCGTTATCCGGATCGGCCGTCACCTTGACCACAATATTGTCAATGCGTGGTTCCCAGATAATCAATGCCTCTTCCACCCGATGCTTCACTAAGGCCATCGTCGTCGTGTTGATCGGTTCAAAGACCAAAGCGCCCAAACCTGCGCCAAAATCAGGGCGCATCACCCTTTCTCCCGGATTCGTGCCCAGAATAATCAGAATCGCCTGGCGCACATCTTCCTCATGAAGAGACAGAGACACGTCGCCGCTGCCGTTCAAACCAATGGGAAACGCCCAACCTTGTCCTAAAAATTCCTTGCTCATGATTTATTCCCAAAATCTATCTGGATGGAGATTGGAGATTAATGTGGTGCAATCGCCAATCTCTAATCTCCAATCTCCAATCTCATTTACGCATCACATTTAATTCCCTTCCACTACCCACCAATCAACACCGTAAAAGCTCCGGCCACAATAGGCGCACCGCAACCAGATATATCCCCAACACGCAAAGCCGGTCGCCCGCCAATCAACACTGTCATGCTGCCCATCATAAAAGGGGAAGGGGGGTGCGGCCCAGCCACAGGCGGCATCGCGCAAGTATGCAAATCGCCAACGACTGCGGCGGGTAAACCACCAATCAACACAGTAGGCACACCGGGGCCACTCACCATGCCGGGGTGCGCCGTCGGATCCAAAATACGTGCTGCTGGACTCATAACGTTTTCCTCAGAAATGAAATTTAAAGATCAAAGATTGTATCTATAAAGGTGGTGGTCAAACTTATTACATAGCGGCGGCTGAGCCTGTCGAAGCCAAAGCGGTTCGCACCACCCGCCTCCGCCTTCGACAAGCTCAGGCTACGGCTACCTGAACAGTTACTAAAGATTGAAGATTAGTCGGGTGTTCCATCTTTAATCTTTAATCTTTGATCTTTCACAAGTAATCTTTCCTTCGCTCATTAGTTAATCTTCACCAACGGCGCTTGCACATTACACATGCCGCCAGATTGAATAGTGGTCGCCGCCGCCCCGTTAATGGTGACATTGGGCGCAGTGATATTAATGGCAGCCGAAGCCGTTAAATTAAGATTAGGCGTGCCAGTTATGGTGACGCCATCTGGTGTCATGTTGATAAGATTGGCTCCGGTTGTGATCTGGATGCCAGCCGGAGACATCAGAATGGTCTGCCCTTGTGGTGTCATAATGGTGATGGTAGGCGGCGCTTCCGTGAACATGATCTGGTTGCCCAACGGGGTGCGTATCAGCCGGATTTGTGGAATCGGTGAAGGCAGCGGTGGCGGCGACATGGCGTTCCACAAGCCGCCAATGACATAGGGCGCACTCGGATCGCCGTGCTCAAAAGCCACCAACACCTCCGTGCCAATATCAGGAATAAAATAAGTGCCATAAGTTGGCCCAGCCATTAACACAGCCACCCGCGCCCACGGACTTAAATCCAGGCTGTCGATTGAAGGAAGCTGCACCTGAACCCGGCCTAACGCCATCGGATCCAAATTGTTGATAACACGGCCAACCATGACGCCATCAAACTTTTGCTGAATATCTTCAATGGAATCACTGACCTGATCAAAATACTGTTCCATTAGGGAATAATCTCCTTATGCACCTGAAAGGCGGTGCGGTAGCCGCTAGAACTGATGGTGTGGGTGGCGCTGGTGACGCGATAATTGCCACTGAAATCCGGGCCAAGCCCTTCTAACGTAATCACAGCCCCTGCCCGAATGCGCGGGTCGCCTACGGCCGAGCCGGAGCCAGTTAAACGTGAATTCAGCTTTTGCCGCAATTGGTGAATGATTTGCAAGGCGCTGTTGCCAATGTCTGCCGGACTGCTAATGGGTTGATCTACAATGGTGATGCCTGCGCCACCTGCGCCTTTGGCAAAAGAAGCGGCATCGCCCGGAACCACACTGACCGCCAGACTTTCGCGGTCAAAATCCCAACCAGCCGAGACGAGAAAGCTGAGAGGCAGTTCACGCATGGTGAACTTCATGGCAACGCTGGCGACCTGTCCCACCGTGCTGACTTTGGGCGAAAACTCTAGCAGTGATTCACCCCAGGTTAGCGTTAACCGTGACGAATATTCTTTGGGGAAGAAGCGGGATAGATAAAACACGTCCCCTTCTACCCAGAAATCGGCATCATATTGGGCGGCAATGCGTTTTACCAGGTCGAAATCACTTTCACCCTTGCCTTTTTTCCCTTGTTTGGTACCTGTGCCTTTGAAGATGACGTTTAGCACAGTCATGGCGGTAGAAATGGTCATCACGGCCGGATCGATGGCGGGAATGAGCAAATTTTCGGCGCTGACAATGATGGCGACCAGCGCATCGGCCAGGGGGCCAAAGCCTCTGGCGTAGGAGCCGCGTGTCAGGCGGTTCAGATAGTCATGGGCTACCAGAGTCATGCCGGGCATGCCGCCATTGGGGAAGCTGACCTGTAAACCAGTTACTTCCCCTTCAAAAACCTTCTCCAGCGGGTCTGGGGCGTAGCCCAGGGAGAGGACGAGCTTGTTGTCGATGTCGAACAAACCATCCCCTTGCCCGGTGAGGGCTGCACCGCCGGGGCCGAGGCGCACGTTGGTGGGGAAGGGCTGGAAGCCTAGTCCGCGAATGTGGCTTTGCAGCCAGCGCAGATCATGGTTTGCCAGCGAGACTTCTACGCGGTCGGCGGCATTTTGCCCGTCCTGATAGGTGATGCCAGCGACGGCGGCACGCACGGCTGTGGGCAGTTGTTCGCCATTGATTTCGATGGCATATTCGGGCGCGTAACGGGGGAACTGTGCCATTTACTGCATGACCTCCCCTGTTTCCGGGTCGCGGAAGGGCAACTGCGGTATAAGCAGTTCTTGCCCAACCTTGATTTGGTCTGGGTGATTCAGGTTGTTATTGATGGCGATGGGTCGCCACATGGCGGGGTTTTGGTAAACCTTGGTGGCAATGCTGCTCAGGGTCTCGCTTTGCACGACGGTGTGCAGATGGCTGTAATCGACGGTTTCGCGCTTGGTTTCTTTGGTTTCCAGTTCAGCATTCACAAACTCGTTGAAG
>JACSSI010000289.1 GCA_014879345.1 Anaerolineae bacterium
AATTTAATGCCAATTCGTATTGGCAAGACTTTTGTAGTCTGCTTTGTTACACAAAAACTAACCGCATCCGTTAGCAAATAGCTGATTGACAAACGTTATGTGTACGCTTTACGATATGCGTCTGTATTTTTGCCGCAGCAATCACCTCATCGTACAGGAAGCAGTGTAGACGTTTTGCCCATCCCTTGACCACATAATTGATTTAAGGAGAAAAAATGCCCCAACTGGAACCATTAAAATGCCCTTCTTGTACCGCCTCGTTAGAGTATAACGGCCGTTCTGAAACCATTCGTTGTGGATATTGCGGCACAACCATCATCGTGCCAGATTCCATGAAAACGTCATCTGCCATCTCCGGGGTGTTGGGTGATGAAGACCCTGTGCAAGCTGCCAATATCCATGAAATTTTGAGGCTGGTGCAAGCAGGCAAAAAGATAGAAGCCATCAAACTGTATCGTGAAACATTTGGTGTTTCCCTGGTGGAAGCAAAAGATGCTGTGGAAAATTTAGAACGGGGTGATCCGACAGCGATTGGTGGTAAAGCGATAGTTACTACAGTGGGAGCCACTACGGCCGCTACCACCGGATGTGGCTGCCTGCTGCCATTCATCATTGTTGTGATTATGATGGTGGCCGGTTTGTTTATTTATCGTCAGGAAAGTCCAGAGCAGTTTGACACTATCTTGCAGGGTTTTTCTGAAGGTGACATGACGCAGGTGCTTGAAGGGGTTGATACTAATGTCGTGAGCATCGTGAATAACAGAGCGGTTTACAATGAACCGATTCTCCTGACACCATCTGGGGATGGTATCCCACCTGACTTGCTGCTGGAAACATGGGCCTATGGCGGTGTGGATATTCCAGTCAGCCTGGCGCAGACGAGCGTTGTGGATGGCAGCCGTCAGATTGCGTGGGAAGCGGATTTGGGCATTGTGGGCGAGCATAATTATCATGTGGGCTTTGATGACCAACAGGTTTACATAAGCCAGGGTTCTGCCCTGCGCGCAGTAGATCGGGACACGGGTGAGGTGGTGTGGGAGACGGTATTGAGTGACGAGGTACGCAATAACTGCGACGTTTGTATTCGTGCAGCAAAAGACCATGTGGTGGTGCTGACCACCGACAATGCCCTGGAGGCGTTTGATACGCGCACAGGGCGTTCGGCGTGGCAGGTACGACTGGAAAATGAGTATTTCTCTTATCCTGGAGCGGGGCAGTTGGCGTTTGCGTTGGTCGATGGCATGGTCGCTATTATGGATGGGGTGGAGGTTGATGGTGTGCAGGAAACGGCCGTTTTCTTTTATGATCTGGAAACGGGCGCAGAAGTGCGGCATATCCTGCCGCTCTGTTCTGATCTCAATAACTTTTTTGACGATGACTCGCTCGGCCACAACGGCCAACTCTATTTGAATGAAACATCGGGCGAAATGGTGGCACTTTTTGGGGTGCCTGCCTACGTGCAGCAAATGTGTTTGCAGAAGTGGGATACCACCACCGGGGAACTACTGCTGGAAGCACGGGCGTCGGAAAACCTGGATCACAGTTCAACGATGACTGGCGGTATGATGGGGGAAACCTCACGTTATCCTTTTGCCAGTATCAGCCCTGAGGCGCTCTTGACGACACTGCAAATTGAACAGGAAAACGGCCGTTCCACCGGCATCGTCAAATTTGATCTGGCAACAGGCGAGACAGATTTCCAATTCGCCGATGAAGATTATAATTTAGCGGTTATTGGGCAGGTAGATGATGTGATAGTGGCCTGGGCAGAGCGTCAACGGGGGACAACGCAGTCTGAAATCTGGGGTCTGGATGAGACAACCGGAGAAAAACTGTGGACGCATTTTTTGGATGCGGAGTATTTGTATGAACTCGATCCGTTTAATGACCGCTTTGCCTATCACCTGCAACCGGATGGCCTGGTCGTTTTGCAGCTTTTAACCGACTCAGAGCCATCGCAACTACGTGTAGAAAAGCTGAACCTTGCCGATGGCTCCCTGATCTATGAAACCACCACACCGCTCACAGAAGACGATTGGCGCGGCCTGGCCTGGACGAATGATCACGCCTACCTGACCCTCACGAATTTATTGGCTGTCGATTTGGCAACGGGGGAAACGGCCGTTGAGTGGCCGTAATTTTTTTCTTTGGTGTCTATTGATTAAGTTGTACGAGAACGCATGAATTTCTTGTGCTATTTTCGCTAATTGTAGTGGAAAAGCGACAGGAATACTATTTGCGTAACTTAATTATTTTCAAGGCCAAGACGCCTCGCACTTATTCAAACAGAATGGGTGTGGGGCGTTTTTTGTTACCTATCTGGCTTGTGGGCAGCAAAACGGCCGTTACCAACAAAAAGGAGAAACAAGAGGAAACAAGATGGATCAAATTACCGTAGATGTCAGTACATTAACCGTCAACATCAATATTTTATGGGTGCTGCTGGCTGGTTTTTTGGTTTTTTTCATGCAGGCTGGTTTTGCCATGGTAGAAGTGGGCTTTACCCGCTCCAAAAACGTGGCACATACCATGATGATGAATATTATGGTGTTTTGTATAGGTGCCATCGGCTTTTGGATTTGTGGCTTCGCCTTTCAATTTGGCGCCGCTAATTATACCTATCCGGCCGTAGGCGCTGCCGCCGAATGGAATTTTTCACCGACCACCTTGGGTGCGTGGGGTGATTTGCTTTCCACCGGTCTGCGCATCGGCGAACAATGGGGCATCCTGGGCTTATCCGGCTTCTTTCTGAAAGGAATTCCCATCAACGCCGCCGGTATTTTAGCTTTCTTCATGTTTCAAATGGTGTTTATGGACACAGCCGCCACCATCCCCACCGGTTCCGGAGCTGAACGGCTGAAATTTATTGGGTTCGTTATCATGGGCTTTTTGGTGAGTATGCTCATTTATCCCCTGGCTGGAAACTGGGTCTGGGGCGGCGGCTGGCTGGCAAACCTGGGGCGTACCCTCGGTTTAGGCAACGGGGCGGTAGACTTTGCCGGTTCTGGTGTTGTGCATATGACGGGTGGTGCAATTGGTTTGGCAATCGCCATCGTATTGGGGGCGCGTATCGGCCGTTTTAATGAAGACGGTTCCGCCAACGCCATCCCCGGCCACAATATTCCACTGGGCATTCTGGGAACCATCATCCTCTTCTTTGGCTGGTTTGGCTTTAACCCAGGCTCATCCCTGGGTATTCAAGGCAGCTTGATCAACCTGGTGGCATTAGCCGTTGTGAATACGCTGCTGGCAGGCGCAGCCGGCGGTTTTACAGCCATGTTATTTATGTGGCTCACTGGCCCTGCAAAAAAACCAGATGCGTCTATGTCGGTGAATGGTGTGCTGGCTGGATTGGTAGCCGTCACGGCACCTTGTGCCTTTATTGATATTTGGGCGGCCTTTGTCATCGGAGCAATTGCGGGGGTGCTGGTCTGCCTGGCTACCTCGCTCCTGGAAAAATTGAAAATTGATGATCCGGTGGGTGCTGTGCCCGTTCACCTGTTTAACGGGTTTTGGGGCGTGATTGCTGTTGGATTATTCGCCAACGGCAATCCAGACACAGCGGCTTGGAACGGTGTGGAAGGTCCGGTAACTGGTTTGTTTTATGGTGGAGGTATGGGACAGTTAATGGCGCAGTTGATTGAAGCCACTGCCATATTTATCATGGTGTTTGTCTTATCCTGGGTTGCCTTTACCATCCTGAACCGATTTAACCTGCTGCGCAGTGAGCCAGCAGATGAAATTGTTGGCCTGGATATTCCAGAAATGGGTTCACGCGGTTATTGGGAAGGTTCACACCCCAATATTCGGACGATAATTTAGGGGGTATGGCACAATGACTAAAAAAATTGAAGCATTTATTCGTGAAGAAAAATTTGAAGATGTTAAAAAAGCGCTGTATGACGTAGGTATTGTGGGCATGAACGTGATAGAGGTGCATGGTCACGGCCGTCAGGGCGGTGTTACCCTGGCGTGGCGCACAGGTACATACAAATTGGACATGCTGCCACGGTATCAAGTCAACATCGTGCTAAGTGACCATAATCTGGACAAGGTTCTGGAAACAATTCAAAAGGCCGCGTTCACCGGCCAGCAAGGTGATGGGATTATCTTTGTATATGATGTGGCGGACGTGATTCGGATTCGTACCAATGAACGAGGGGCTGACGCGCTCCGTTATGAGGATGATATTGACGAACGACTTAAAAAGCCGAAATAGATCATCACCGATACATCCAAAAAGTGTAACTACTCAGCCAGACCTGTCAGGTTTACTCGAGAGATAAATAGCTAACCAGGCAAAACCTGACAGGTCTTTCTCGAGAGACTTAATAGTTACCAAAAAGTTAATAAATGGTAAAGAAAAGAGGCATGGTAAATTTCATGCCTCTTTTTTATTTGGTGGTGTTAGGGGCTATTGCACTTTAAATTTTTTATCTGTATAGTTTACGTCAAATCGAACGTGTGTCATTTTGACACTAATTAACAAAAAGGTTTAATTTTTATGCCTGACGAATCGGCTCAAATCCAACGAGCCATCCAAATTGCCCTGGAAGAAGATATTGGCAGCGGTGATGCTACCAGCAATGCTACCTTGCCCGAAGCGTTGGTCTACAACGGCCGTTTTCTCATCAAAGCCCCTGGTATTCTCTCTGGTCTCAACATTGCTGAACAGGTTTTCAAAACGGTAGACGAACGCCTTGTTCTCACGAAATTGGTGGCAGACGGAACGGCCGTTTCCCCCGGAGACATCATCGCCACCATTAACGGCCCGGCACGTTCTCTGCTCACGGCTGAACGCACTGCCCTGAATTTTATGCAGCGCATGTCGGGCATCGCCACGATGACGCGCCAGTTTATGGACGCAGTGGCTGGCACCAATGTCATCATCCTCGACACGCGCAAAACGGTTCCCGGACTCCGCGCTCTCGACAAGATGGCGGTGCGCCAGGGCGGCGGCCAAAACCACCGCATCGGCCTCTATGACATGGTGCTGATTAAAGACAATCACATCGCGGCGGCCGGGGGCATCACAACGGCCGTTGCCCGCGTCCGCGCCACCGAAGCCGCCAACCTGCCCATTGAAGTGGAAGTGAAGAACCTGACGGAACTGCAAGAGGTATTGCCCCTCAACGTAGACCGCATTATGCTAGACAATATGAGTCTGGCTGAGATGAAGGAAGCGGTGGGGATGGTGAACGGCCGTTGTCACTTAGAAGCATCCGGCAACGTCACCCTGCAAACCGTCGCCGCCATCGCCGCCACCGGCGTTGACTACATTTCCAGCGGCGCCCTCACCCATTCCGTAACTGCTTTAGACATTAGCCTTAATTTTGAGTGACATTTAGTACGTAGTGCGTAGTGCGTAGAATTTTACGCACTACGCACTACGTACTACGGAGAATCCCATGACCCCCGAACAAATTTACGAAGACCTGAACCGTAAAATCGGCGCCTACACGCCTGAACCTGAACTGTGGATCAAAGCCCGATTAGCCGCCGAAATCAACCAGCTCAAAAAAGAGCGTAACGCCATTCTCCTCGGCCATAACTACATGGAACCCGCCCTCTTCCATACAGTGCCAGATGTCGTCGGCGATTCGCTCTACCTGAGCCGCATGGCCGCCGAAACCGACAAAGACATCATCGTTTTTTGCGGCGTGCGTTTCATGGCCGAAACCGCCAAAATCCTCAACCCTGAAAAAACCGTGCTCATCCCCGCCCTGCCTGCTGGTTGTTCCCTGGCCGCTGGCATCACGGCCGAAGACGTGCGCCAAATCAAAGCTCAGTTCCCCGGCGTACCCGTCGTCACCTACATCAACACCTACGCCGACGTGAAAGCCGAAAGCGACATCTGCTGCACCTCTGGCAACGCTCAGGCTGTCGTCGAATCGCTCGGCACCGACACCGTTATCTTCCTCCCCGACGAGTACCTCGCCGCCAACGTCGCCCAACAAACCGGCAAACACATCATCTTCCCTGCTAAAAATAATCAAAGATTAAAGAATAAAGGTTCCGAATCTTCAATCTTTACTCCTCAATCTTTTCAATACGACACCACCCTCGATTACCAAATGGTCGGCTGGACGGCTCGCTGCGAAGTGCATGAAAAATTCACCGTCGAAGACATCACCGCCATCCGTGCTGACCATCCTGATGTGGCTATCCTGGCGCATCCCGAATGCAGCCCGGAAGTGGTCGCCGCTTCCGACTATTCCGGCTCCACCACTGAACTCATCCGCATCGTGGAACGGTTAGACGCACCCGAATATCTGCTGCTCACCGAATGCTCAATGGGCGACAATATCGCCGCCGCCAACCCGGAGAAAAACATGCTGCGCCTCTGCTCCGTGCGCTGCCCCCACATGAACCAAATTCAACTGGAAGATACCCGCGATGCGCTCAAATACACGCAGTTTGTCACCGAAGTGCCGGAAGAGATTCGGCTACGGGCGTATCAGGCAGTTGAGCGGATGCTCCACATC
>JACSSI010000290.1 GCA_014879345.1 Anaerolineae bacterium
CAATACGAATTGGCATTAAATTTGAGGAGACTTTTGTAGTCTCATACACAACTTTAAACCGCACCCGTTGTGAATCTCTCCTTCACTTTGAATTTAAAATCGTTTATGCTTGGGTTGATGAATGCCGCCCAAGCTACAATGGCGTTCCCCATGAGCGGGGCGCACCGTTCGGCAGAGTTCACGCCGAAGCCACGATGGATGAAAATTTGGCATCGAATTAACGCTAATTTACGCGAATTATTTGGTGTTATCCAGCAAAAATTCGCGGTAATTCGTGACAATTCGATGCCATTTACGAAGGAGATTTGAAATCCACGATGTCTGACAAAATTATGACCCTGCATCCCCAAGGAAAGGCAGGCGTAAATATCGATAAAGCCAAATATGATACCATCCGGGCTGCTATTTTGGCAGCCATCACCGAAAACGGGGGTGAAATTGCGTTTAAGGATTTGCCAACGGCCGTTGCCTCCCACCTGTCTGCTCCTTTTGATGGCTCTATTGGCTGGTACACCACCACCGTCAAGCTCGATTTAGAAGCGCGTGGGGAAATTAAACGTGTGCCTGGAATCAGCCCGCAGCGCTTGCGGCTAAAGCACTAATCATGCCAAATACTATTTTTCAAACAACCGTGCGTGCCACAACAGCCGCAGATTATGCCCAAACAGTCCAGTTCATCCGGGAACAGTGGGGAGAAGATGCAGTTGTTTCCCGAGGAGTCTTGTACCAACCATCTACGCTGCCCGGCTTTTTAGCAGAGTATGATGGCAATATTGCGGGATTATTGACCTATCATATTAAGGATAATGAATGTGAAATCGTAACCATTGATGCCACACAAAGGCTTTTGGGCGTGGGTACGATGCGGCTCGATGCTGTGATAGAAGCAGCAAAGGAAGCTGGCTGCCATCGCTTGTGGCTCATCACTACCAACGACAATTTGCCTGCTCTCCGTTTTTACCAACGGCGCGGATTTGTGCTGGTAGCGGTACACCGAAATGCCATTGAAACATCGCGCACACTCAAAGCATCCATACCGAAGATTGGCATAGATGGCATTCCAATTCGGGATGAAATTGAGTTGGAAATTGATTTGAGGAATGAAAAATAAATCACGAGGATCGCGAAACGGTGGCTTCTCACTCTCGAACGGGTATGTGCTTTCTTACAGCATCTGCCAATGTGATTAAGCTATATGGTTTTTGCAGGTAGCCGACCAATTGTTCAGCACCTGAAATGTCGGCAGCTTCTATTTCACTGTAACCAGATGAGAGGATGACACGAACGTCAGGGTCGTATTTACGCAGGGCAGCGAAGGTTTCTGAACCGTTCATCTCAGGCATTGACCAATCCAGCAAGATTAAATCAATATCTTTTTGGTGTTTTTCATAGAGTGCCAGGCCTAAACGGCCGTTTTCTGCACACAACACTTGCAACCCATGCAGTTCCAGAATATCCTGCACAGCCTCCAGGACTGGTTTTTCATCATCTATCACAAGCACAACCCCTGACGACATTCGCAGATCTGTCTCAACCGGTACAGTCAATGGCACACTGGCAATTGAAACTGGAAAAATCAATTCAAAAATCGTCCCCTTTCCTGGCTGACTAGACACCTTCAGTCCACCCCGATGCCCACGCACAATCCCTAACACGGCCGCTAACCCCAAGCCCCGTCCCGTGAATTTTGTCGTAAAAAATGGATCGAATATCCGATCAACTGTCTCCGTGTCCATTCCATCGCCATTATCTTCCACGCGCAAAGAAACGTATGAGCCTGGGGCTAATGCTTGATTGGTTTGCCGCCAAAACTGTTCTGTATCTGCTGTAATGTTTTTGACAGTGGTTTCAATGAGAATGCGGCCGGGTTTATCGACCAATGCTTCAGCGGCATTGATGATTAAGTTCATTACCACTTGCTGAATTTGTCCTGGATCCGCTTCAATCAAGGGTAAATTTTCTGCCAAATTCAACTGCAAATTTACTTTGACAGGAATGGCAACATCCAGCAAATGCCGATTTTCCAAGATTATTTTGTTCAAATTTAACGATTCGATTGCAAATTGGCCTCGACCAGAATAGGCCAAAAGTTGATTGGTTAATTCCGAAGCACGCTCGGCCGCTTTCACTGCTTTGTTAATATGTGAAAAGGCTGGCTCTGTGGGCTGGAGCAAAGTCAATGCCAGCGAGGTCTGGCCCAATATCGCTACCAGCAAATTATTGAAATCATGCGCCACGCCACCCGCCAGGACACCTAAACTCTCTATTTTCTGGGTATGGTGAAGTGCCTCTTCTGCCCGTTTCCGCTCTGTGATATCACGTGTCGTGGCCACGAACATGGTCATCTCGCCCTGCTTATCAAAGACGGGGTTGATTGAATATTCAATATACCGGATGATACCATTTTCGGTGGCAGTGGCTTCGTTGGTGAATGGTTTTCCAGTGATGCGAACCTGCTCTCGTTCCTGTTCAAATCGGGCGATTGCGCCGCTGTTGAAGCCAAGTTCCGCCCATGTTTTGCCAATTAGCTCTGCACGGGAAAAACCAAGCATCCGGGCTCCAGAATGGCTGACATACATGAAACGGCCGTTTAAGTCGTAGATATAAAGATTGTCGGGCGTGGCTGACAAGACCGCGTCCAACATACTGACTTGTCGCTCCAGCCGCACAGTTAGCTGCTTCCGTTCTTCCTCTGCACGTTTCCGCTCAATCGCTACCGCAATCTGACCAGAGACAAAAACGAGAAATTGCATTTCTTGCTCTGTGTAAAGACTCTGGTCTTCATAGCTTTGCACCACAATGGCGCCAAAGGTTTCTGTGCCATTTTTTAAGGGAACGCCTAGCCAAATCTTGGAGCCTGGACCCACTCTCTCCACAAGCCCCGTTGATATCAGATGTTCGTGATCAGAACCAGCCACAAGTTTCGGCAAACCAGACCGGATTACAAATTCTGTGAGACCGTTTCCGGCTGGGTAGGATTTCCCGTCAAACGTATCACGCTCATCGACAAAGTAAGGCAGCATCAACATGTTGTCTTTGCGATCATACAGGGCGATATAGAAATTCTTGGCCTCCATGAGGCTGCCCACCACTTGATGGATGGAATGGTACAAATTGTCGAGGCTGATATCTGAACTGGCGATGGTGGCAATTTGGTAAACGGCCGTTTGCAACGTTTCAATCCGTTTCTGTTCTGTAATATCACGCAAGAAGCCTTGCAGCAGCAGTCGTCCCTGTAATTGAAAAGGGTTTGCAGAGATTTGCACAACCAACATATTGCCACCCTTTTGTTGGAGTGCAGCCTCCACCATAAACGCCTGATTTTTTGAGGCTCTATCAAACAAACTTGGTTGCAGAGGAAGCTGTCCGTTTGGGAACAGGGCAGCCAGGGGTAATGTATATAAAGTCTCCAGATCGTATCCGGTCATCGTCAAGGCCATCGGATTCGCAGATATGATGCGTTCAGTGACAACATCAAATACCAAAATGGCGTCATTGGCTGTTTCAAACAGAAGGCGGTATTGGGCTTCTGTCTGCTGAATGGTTTGCAGCAGCCGCGCTTCCAGCAAGGCGTTTGCAATTTGGTTGGCAAAGATGGAGATGGCAGACACATCTGCTTCAACAAGATGTGCGCCAGCCAAATACAGGGTTCCTTCTACACGACCCTCCAAGGCAATGGGTGCTATAATCGCCGGAATGCCAGAAAACGGCCGTAACGCCTGCCGCCCAATAAATCCAAGTTGCGGAAAAACCTGTTGTAATTTTTCACTGTTGTCTTCCAGGAAAACCGGCTCATTAGCTTGTAATATCATACGGTCTATGTGGGCGGTTTTAACACTGTAGGTGTAACCCACGCTTTCAATGCCCATGATTTTTTCAGCAGCCTTGACTGCCTTGTCCATCGTTTCTGGCATAACCAAACTTTTTACGACCAGATTTTCACCAGCGGCATCCAGCATGCTGATAGCCCCATTCAGACCAAGTTTCCGCAATTCCAGGGCAAAGGTATTAAAAACGGCCGTTTCTGAATGAGTTGATTTGGCAACCGCTGCCACAGCTGTATTGATTGCTCGCAAAAATTGAGCTTCACGTCTGCTATCAGCTAGATTGTTATGATTGGGGGGCAGTTTCGACATAGATTTTTAAACCAATTAATGAATTGATACTATCTTCGCATTTGGTCTTGCCCAAAAGGTTTATCCTCAAGTAGTTGGATGCCACAAAAGATAAAATCCTTGGTTCTCTCGAGGTAGCACCCCACTGAATGGCTATCTTCAATAGCTTACATGAAAACCCTTATAAAAGAAATTCATCTTTTGTCCTATTCGTTTGGAGGAGAGGAAACGCTACTTATTATGGATTCAAAGCCAGTGCATCCGGCCCGACTATCATCTCTGGGGAAAAGTAACTTAAACGGCCGTTTTCATCCAACGCCGCTACACTCACTGAATAATTCACACTGGGATCCATACCTGTCAGCGCCACATTTCCCGCCTGGTTGGTTTTCACAAGGTGGAAAGCACCATGGGAAGGAATATCAATCGGACGGAATGAGATGGCATAACCTGCTGAACTGGCATCCACAGGCCAGCTAAGTTGATAGGTGCCTAACGCTTCTGTTGTTTGCACCACAGGTGCCTGCGGTTGAGCCGGTGCGCCGGCAATATTCGCCGCCACCGCCACATTCAACTGCACCACCTTCTGCAAATAATCGTAATCAATTTTATCCCAGGTATCCTGCAACGAGTTTACATAATCAGCTTCTTCGATGGATTCTGTAAGACGCACCGCCGGAATACCAATGTTGACAAATTCCCGGTGATCACCCCAACGCCCCTCTCGATCCAGTGCGTCGATTACATTCACCCCAAAATCCGGCACATACATGCCCCCCACATATTCATAATAGCGTGCTAACTGTCCAGATTGGGAAAAGTTCAAATTAGGGGCAAACAAGCGAACCGAACGCGGAATGTCCTTACGCCCGCCAACGGCATCGTAGTTGATGGTTGCTAGAATGTTCATGCTGTTGAGAAAGGCATCTTGGGCAAAGTGCCGCGCCCCAAAGGTGCCTTGTTCCTCAGCGGCCGTTGCTAGAAAAATCACCGTCTGATCCCATTCATGGGAACTGAGCAGCCGGGCCGTTTCCAAAAGCAGCGCAATGCCCGAGCCGTTATCATTGGCACCTGTTGCTTTGCTTTCGCCATCGGTCATTCCTGACGGACGGTTGTCGTAATGAGCCATGATAACCACAACCCCTGCATTTTCAGCCCGACCAGGCAAAACGGCCACCACATTACGCTGTTCGGCATACAAACCATCGTAATAAAGGGGAAAATCCTGGAAATCTACTTGCAAACGGCCGTTACCCACCCGGATAAACTCATCATGCAGCCATTGCCGCGCCGCCCCGATACCAAAATTCTCAGACTCCACATCACTAAACGAATTGCGTGTGCCAAAACTTTCCAACGTTTGGATATAGCCCATCAACTGCTGTTGCGATACCTGGTCAACCAACATTTGCACAGTTGAATCAATCTTCGGTACCACATCGCTAACTGGATCTGTCACCAAATCGGGTATAGGTGTCAAGCTCGCGTCAAAAGGACGAGCGGTTGCCACGGGTGTAGGCAAAGGATCACGTTCTGGTTCAGCCAACGCGCCACACCCAACGATATTCAGGACACTTATCACCAATAAACTGGCGATGACAAATTTTCTTATATGTTTAGCCACTCTGTTCCTAACTCTCCACAAATTGCGTCTCAATATTATATTGTAATCAATCAAAAATCGTGGGCAATGGAAACAGACGCGTTCAATACGAACTTTAAGGTTGAAGCAAAACGAAGGTTGCTACAAAACGAAGGTTGCTACAAAGCAAAACGGCGCTGAGATTATCAGCGCCGCTTTACCGGAGAGGGAGGAGGAAGTTATCGATTTACGATTGTTGATTTACATGACAGATGCGAGAAAAATCAGGGCGATGCCAATTGCACCCAGAACTTGACCGACCAGCGCAATGCCCCATTCAGATGTTTCACGACGGCGGTTGCTAATGATAGCCACGCCAATGAAGCCAATTGCCAGCGCCAACAGCCACATACCAGCCACTGCCATCAGGGGCAGCCCGTTCCACAAAAAAGTGAATACGCCGCCCAAAACAAGCCCAACTATCACGGCAACGGCCGTTGTGCTATTGTGTCCGGTCTCTTCACTGTAGCTGTTGGTTTGGTATGTATTGGCTGTCATTTGTCTGTCTCCTCAGAACATGTTTGTTTGTGTTGATAGTAGTATCGCTCAACTGGACAAACACTACTTGCCGCAAAGCGTATGGGAAAACGATACAACTTATACGTTCCCTACGGTGTCGTATAAATTACAGTCGGTTTGCCTATCCTGATACAAAAAGCGGTTACACAGAGATTCGCAGAGAGAACCAGGAGAGATTGATTGTTTTTCTCTTTTTTCTCCGTGTG
>JACSSI010000291.1 GCA_014879345.1 Anaerolineae bacterium
GAAGCAGCCCTGCAAGAAGATGTGGATGCAATTGGTTTGAGTATTTTGTCTGGAGCACACATGCCGCTGACGGAACGGGTAATGGCGTTGTTACAGGCTGAAGATATGATGGATGTGCCTGTTTTTCTGGGCGGCATTATTCCTGATGAGGATATTCCGCAGTTAAAGGCGATGGGGGTGGCGGCCGTTTTCGGCCCAGGCTCTAGTATTGATGAGATTGCGGTGTTTGTGCGGGAGTCGGTGACGGGTGGATGATCTGATTGAAGGGGTGCGCAACGGCCGTTCTCGTGCCATCGCTCGTCTGATTACCCAGGTGGAAAACAGCGAGGCAGCCGCAGAAACGGCCGTTATGCAGCTCCATGCCTATACTGGAAAAGCCCACGTTATCGGTATCACCGGGCCACCGGGAGCCGGTAAAAGTACCCTGGTCAATGAATTAGCCAAAGAACTTCGACGGCGTGATAAACGGGTGGGCATTATTGCTGTCGATCCCAGCAGCCCTTTTACGGGCGGGGCTATTTTGGGCGACCGGGTACGAATGCACGATTTGGCCGGGGATCGAGGAATTTTCATTCGCAGTTTGGCATCACGTGGAAATTTGGGCGGATTGTCTCAGGCGACAACGGCCGTTGTCAAAATATTTGATGCGGCTGGTTTTGATGTCGTTCTCGTGGAAACTGTGGGCGCGGGGCAGTCGGAAGTGGATATTGCCGCCGCGGCGCATACCACCCTCGTCATCGAAGCGCCCGGCATGGGCGACGATATTCAATCTTTCAAAGCGGGCATCCTGGAAATCGCCGATATTCTCGTCGTCAACAAAGCCGACCGCCCCAGCGCTGCCCAAACAGTGAAATCCCTGGAAATGATGCTCCATTTGGGTGATGGACATACGATGCGCCATCACGGCCGTTTTGTTGAAGAAACGGCCGTTAACCAAATAGCTGCTCCCGCACAAGCAACCTGGCAAGTACCCGTCAAACAAACCGTTTCCACAGAAGGGCAAGGTATTCCCGAACTGGTAGATGCCATTGAAACGCATTATCGCTTCATTCGGGATAGCAGTGAATGGCAGGTAAGAGAGCGAGAACGCAGCCGCAGAGAAATGGCAGAGATACTCCATGCCCGCTTATGGCAGCGCGTGCGTGACTCTGTGGCTGAATTAGATCGGGAGCAATTGATAACGGCCGTTGCCAACCGAGACCTGGATCCCTACACGGCAGTGAATCAGCTATTGCAGCAAATAGAAAAATAGAAATAAGGGAGAGATAGCATGAATACACAAATCACAACAGTGGGAGACATCAAACTGTTTGCCGGTTCAGGTTGCCCCGACCTGGCACAACGTATATCCGACTACATCAACATTCCCCTGAGTCCTTGGGACATCATAAAATTTCCCAACGAAAACCTGTTAGTTCGTTTACAAGGCAGTGTGCGTGGACAGGATGTCTACATCATTCAAAGTCACAGCAGACCTGTGCATGAAAACATCATGGAAATGCTCATCGCCATTGACTGCATGAAGCGAGATTCCGTAGGCCGCATCACTGTTGTCGTCCCTTATATGGCCTATTCCCAAAGCGATAAAAAAATTGAGCCGCGTGTTCCCATCACCTCCCGCCTCCTGGCTGATATGATCGAAGTCGCTGGCGCAGACCGGTGGATGACCATCGACTTGCATGCCGGACAAATCCAGGGCTTCTATAAAATACCCGGCGATTCCCTCACAGCCATGCACATCCTTGCCAACTATATTCGTGAAAAAGATTTAGATGCTGTCGTCGTCACCCCAGACCTGGGTTTCGCCAAAAAAGGACGAAATTTTGCCGCCAAGCTTGATTTACCCCTGGCCTTTGTCGAAAAACGGCGGATTGGCAATACAAACGGCCGTGAAGCCTTGTCACTCATTGGGGCAGTAGAAGACAAAGATGTCATCATCGTAGATGATCTGGTTGACACTGGCGGTTCCATCAAACAAGCCGTCAACCTGGTCAAATCCAGCGGCGCCAAAGATGTCTACGTCGCCTTTACCCACCCCGTGCTGTCCGAACCCGCTGCCACCCGTTTGGCGAAATTGCCCATAAAAGAAATCATCACCACAGACACCATTCCCATCCCCGAAGATAAAAAATTGCCCAACATGACCATTCTCACCGTATCGCATTTAATTGGAGAAGTTATTCTGCGTTCCCATGAAGGACGCAGTGTCGGTGAACTGTTTAACGAATGATTTAGGTTTAATACAAAATTTAGGTAATCGTGGTAAAGTTATTCACGGTTTTAACTTTTACAGGAGACTGGCCTAAAACCCAGTCTCTCTTTACTTATACCTGGAGTCTGGCGAAAATTGAAAACCTGTCAAGAGAGGCTTTGCGCGCAAAGCCCCTACCAGAGAGGAATACAAGAAACGCCAGTATCCAGTAATTTATCGTGATACTGCAAAAACTACGCTGAAAAGAATAAAAAGTGATTGACTATGTTTAAAAAATTTGTTTCTAAAATTGTTGGTGACTCCAATCAAAAAATGCTCAACAGCCTTCGTCCTGCTGTAGAAGAAGTAGGCGCATTAGAAGCTGAAATCCAGGCCTTATCCAATGAAGAGATGCGGGCCAAGACTGTTGAATTACAGGAGCGCTGTGAAAGTGGTGAATCTTTGGATGATTTGCTGCCAGAAGCATACGCTTTAGTGCGTGAAGCCTCTGTGCGCACCACAGGCTTGCGCCATTATGATGTGCAAATTATGGGCGGTATTTTGCTGCACCGGGGTGAAGTTGTTGAAATGCGTACCGGTGAAGGCAAGACTTTGGTTGCCACCTTACCCCTCTTCCTTAACGCCTTGTCTGGTCAAGGTGTACATTTGGTAACGGTCAATGAATACCTGGCACGTCGTGATGGCGGCTGGATGGGTAACATTTTCCATTTCCTCGGTTTAAGCACTGCTTGTATTGGCCCTCAGCAGTTTTCCGCTTTGTATGATCCTGATTATGTCAATCCGGGCGCAGAGCTGGAAGATGAACGGCTTGTCCACTGGCGGCCATGTACGCGCCAGCAAGCCTACAAAGCCGATATTACCTACGGTATCAGCAGCGAATTCGGCTTTGATTATTTGCGCGACAATATGGCCACAAATAAAGAGCGCCTGGTGCAGCGTGATCTGCATTTTGCGGTGATCGATGAGGTTGATAATGTGTTGATTGATGAAGCACGGACACCGCTGATCATCTCTGGCCCCGCGCCTCGTTCGGGTAAAGAATATGTGCGTTTTTCTGACTACGTGCGCAATTTGAAAAGAAATACCAATGAAGAAGATGAAGAACCAAATGGCGATTATGATCTCGATGAAAAGAGTCGCAGTATCAGCCTTACTGAGCCTGGCATTTCTAAAGTGGAAAGCCGTATTCCAGAAATTGATCAGGATGCAGGTGATAGTCTCTATGATCCAAAGTTTTACCAACTGACTTATTATCTGGATAATGCTTTGCGTGCTGAGTATCTCTTTAAGCGAGATGTGAATTATGTGGTGCAAGATGGGGAAGTGATTATTGTTGATGACTTTACTGGTCGTTTGATGCCTGGTCGTCGTTATTCTGATGGTTTGCATGAGGCGATTGAAGCGAAAGAAAAGGTCAACGTCAAGAAAGAGACGATTACGGTGGCGACTATTACGCTGCAAAATTATTTCCGCCTCTATGACAAATTGGCTGGTATGACGGGAACAGCGATGACGGACGCGGAAGAGTTCGACAAGATTTATTCTCTGGATGTCGCACCCTTGCCGACAAATGTACAGGATGTTGTTGAAAACGGCCGTTTAGGTTTACAAGAGCGCAAGCGGAAGGTTGAAGGGACTGACGAAGTTTACTACGTCGATCCCACGACAGAAGAGCCAGTTTATTTCAAACGAACTGACTTTGCCGACCAGATTTATGCCAACGAACAAATCAAAGACCAGGCCATTCTGAAAGAAATCAAACGAGTACATGAAACCGGCCGTCCGCTGCTGGTGGGTACAACCTCGGTTGAACATTCTGAACAAATTCATCACTATCTGCAAAAAGAGGGAATACCCCATACCGTTTTAAATGCTAAAATCAATCAGTCTGAAGCATTGATTATTGCGCAGGCAGGGCGCAAAGGCGCCGTGACCATCTCCACCAATATGGCGGGTCGTGGTACCGATATCTTGTTGGGTGGCAACCCGGAAGGGATGGCCGCCGAGATGATGGAGACCACCCTCTTTGATCGCGGACACCTGAGACAGTTGGTCCATACCCTGTTGACAGAGGATGAAGAACAAGCACGCGCTTATGCGCAGAAACACCCCAAGCTAGATGAAGAACTGATTCCGGCCATCCAGGCATTGAAGGCGAATTTCGATAAAGCCCTGGCTGAAATTGAAGAGGTTCAACTGGTGGGCTATCTGGCTAAAATCCTGCAAGAGCCATATGACATTGATTACAACGAAATTGTCCACGTGCAACGGTTGGTACGCGGCGGCTTTTTAGGCGAAGCGCGTATCTATCTTGATGAAAAAGACAAAGATGTCGCCCTGGTAGAAGAACTGGTGCGTTTGACAACAGAGTTTACACAGTATCAAGCTGTGCAAGATGACCCGGTTAAAATGTCTCAATTCTTGTCTGAGATATATTTTGAGAAACATTACAATGCACGAGCGGCTCTGGTTCGGGCTGTGTTGGCAGATGATCTTGAGGAAGCACAACAGATTGCAGATGAAATAGCAGGTCTATCACGCCAGTTGATTGCTGATATTGAGGCGATAAAAGCACAAACGTTAGCTGAACATGAAGAAGTGCGTCGATTGGGTGGTTTGCATGTGATCGGGTCAGAACGTCATGAGTCTCGCCGTATTGATAATCAGTTGCGTGGACGGGCGGCGCGGCAGGGTGATCCTGGGTCCTCCCGTTTCTTCCTCTCGTTGGAAGATGATTTGATGCGTCGTTTTGGCGGGGAACGGCTGAAGAGTTGGATGAATCGGGGGGTGATGGCGAATATCCCTGAGGATATGCCGCTCGAATTTAGTGTGCTAGACCGCATCATCGAGAACTCACAGGAACGTATCGAAGGATATAACTTTGATATGCGCAAGAATGTGGTGGAATATGATGATGTGATGAGCCGTCAGCGCCAGTCTATTTATGGTGAGCGCCGCGCTATTTTAATGGGCGAGTCGCTTGATTTAGATGATAAAGTGAACGATGCCTTTGCTGGTGCTATTGCGGAACTGGTTGACCACTACGTTGATAACTATATTCCTTATGTACAAGGCGAGTTGGATCGTGCTATTGCGGAATATAGTACAGATGCGACAGATACCCTTAATTCCCTTGGCGTTATCATGCGTATGCGTGGTTTACTGCCTGGTGTGATGCAGCTAGATCGCGGTGAACTGGCGGAACTTTCTGCCAACCAACTTTCCAAGCGTTTGATGGAGTTGGCGTATGATAATGAGGAGGGCGGGCTGAATTTGCAGCAATTGCTGCAAGCGATGGGGCGTTTCTTGCCGTTATTGGCGACGCCGCCGAATTTAGGTACGTTGGCTACGCGCCGTTCTGGGCAGTTGCAGGCGCGGGAGACGATGAAGCGGAATTATTTAGAGCATGTGGAAATGTTCTACAATGATTTTTTGGCGGAGCAAATTGAGCCAGTAGATCGGGATCGCATTTGGACTCAGGCTGAAGCGAAGATGGAGAAGGCGTTTGCTTTGTTCAATGTGGATGGCTTGACGACGCAAAATGCACCTACGCGGCAGCTGCGTTTTAAGCTGGCGATTGATGGGGCGGTGCGTGATTTGCTGCTGGAAAGCCTGTCTTCGATGGAAAGTCAGCAATTGGTTGAGGCGCTGATTGGTTATGTCAAGAAGCAGCAGGCGAAATGGCGCGAAAGTATTGGTGAGGAGGAGTACCGTAATTTCCAACGACTGCTTCTTTTGGAAGCGATTGACCGTGAATGGCGTGATTATTTGACGGCTATGGATGATTTACGCCGTGAAATTGGTTTGGAGGCGGTGGGGCAGCGAGACCCGAAGGTGCAATACAAGCTGCGTTCGGCGGAAATGTTTATGGATATGCGCCACAATATTGAGCAAGATATTGTGGATCGCTTTTTCCGCCAAATTGCCAGCCATCAAGCGTATGTGGCGAAACAGGAGCAGGAGAAGGAGTTCCGCACGAATGCGCAGGAGGCTGGCTTCCAGGTTGTACAAAGGAAAGGCGGTAAAGGCACTGAATTACGCCGTGATGCACCGAAGGTGGGCCGCAATGATCCTTGTCCTTGCGGTAGTGGCAAGAAGTATAAGCAATGTCACGGCCGTAAGTCGAAGGCGCAGGTTGGAGCAAAGTCAAAGGGGAAGGCTGCTCGGAAATAAGAGATTGGGTCTGTCGATGACTAGCGCGGTTTTATCGTCAGGACGTTTCCAAAGTCGATTAAAAGAAAAGGCTTAACTTTGTTAATATGGGATTCA
>JACSSI010000292.1 GCA_014879345.1 Anaerolineae bacterium
GCTGCCATTTGCGGGTCAGCGTGCAAGGGGTTGCGGTCGCCGGAGGAGTTGAGACGGTAGAGCAGGGCTTGGTTGGGCTGGGTTTGGTCTTGGAAGCTGGCGTCGGGTTCACGTTCGGGCGGCAGGTTGATTTTGCCAGATGGCCCCCGGTCGCCGCCAAAGCCGCCGATACCGCGCACGAAGAAGGAACTGCGATTGAGCGCGATTTCTTCGTCGTTGTCGTCACGGGTGCTGGTTTCCATGATCATGACGGCACCGGAGCCTTTGTCATAAACGTGGCTGATGTGGGCATAGTTGGTGAAGGTGGCGGTGGTGGGTAACGGCCGTTTTAGTTCAAAATATTGCTCCCCATGCACAATCATCATCGGATTGACAGTCAGTCCAGGAATCTCAAAAAGCTGTGGCAGTAGTTCAAATGGGAACGTGACGGCCATGGTAGGGAAGGCTTTGTGGCCTTTGCCGCTAAGTTCATACACAAATGGTAATTCGTCTGGGTCCGTAGGATCAGCGGCGGCACCAATGGACAGCGCGTATAGGCTGGTATCGCGTTCGGTGAAGGTGCTTTGGGCAGGGGTGAAGGTGTAGTTGTGGGCTTGATTAACGTCTATGGACATGAGGACCTCGTGATGCGTGATGCGTGATACGTGATTTTACTTTTCACGCATCACGCATCACGATTAGTTTTTAGTTTTGGATTATTGGCATGACGCTTTTTATCTCGTCCGGTTTTCTTTGCCATGTTTTTGTAAAAGGCTTCGGTGAGATCGATGCCAGTTTGGTTGGCCAAGCAAATGAGCACAAAAAGTACGTCGGCGAATTCATCGGCTAGATCATAATCTTCATCCGATTTTTTGAAGGATTGGTCACCGTACTTTCGAGACATGATGCGGGCCACTTCACCAACTTCTTCCATGAGAACGGCCGTATTCGTCAGCTCTGAATAGTAGCGCACGCCGATGGTCGTGATCCACTCATCGACGAGTTCTTGACTTTGTTTGAGCGTGAGATCAGTCATGGTGTTGCTCGTTGGCCAAGAGGCCCTAAGAACACGTCGATGCGGGATTGGTGCTGCTCTGATTCCCAACGTAGGCGTAAATTGTCCTGGGTGGCGGCAAGCGGCACAATGAAAACAAGATTGCCTGTGATACCTTCTCCGGTTGTGACACTCAAGGGCATGGGGCTTAGTTGATCTTCATACGGTAGTGGTTCTTGCCACGAGACGTAAATATTCTTGTGATTGTCTACCAGCGTCATGCCTGGCGGCACCACGACATCACTGCTTTCATTGGTCACGGTGAGCGTGAGAATGATATGGACATAATTGGGATTGCTGGTGTCTTCTACGGCGACCAGTCCGGCTTGCAACACTTCAATGCCCACCCCATTCAACAAAACTGGATAACCAAGAGAGCCTGAAGCGTAATTGTATTCTTGGGGAATGGCACCACTTAGCTCTTCTTCGGTAGGTTCTTGTTTATTGCGGCAGGATGCCAGGCCAAATATGATGATGACCAGGATAATGATGAATTTTGGATACTTCACAGGTCCCTCCAGTTGTGATGACGAAGGACGAAAGACCAATGACCTAGGTCTGTTTGCCTTTGGTTTCCTCATCTGTTGAATAGGATTCGTACTTATGTTAACAATCGTATCCAATTTTCTTTAGATCGGCAACGGCAAATCATTGGCTAATGCGGCAGATTCGGCTAAGTCAACAGGTCTGATGAGGTCGATGTGAGTGTGGGCAAAATGATGGGCGGCGGCGAGTGAACGGCCGTTTCCTTCATGTGTGAGCGACCAGTGTGCGTGTTCCGTGAGCAGAGCCAGTTCCAGAGCGCGTCCCAATGTGAGCGCAAAGCGTCGCGCACCAGCCTCCACGGTGGGTTGACCCTGGTTCATAGCTTGTAGGAGCCAGGATTCGGCGTGAGTAACGGCCGTTACCGCCTTTTTACCAGATTGAGCCAAAATGGGATGCTGCACTGACTGGGCGATGCGATTTATCTTCGCTTTCAGAACGCGCAGACCTTCCCCTTCCTCCTGGGCGATGGCACGGAGCGTATCCAGCGCCAGCACATTGGTTGTGCCTTCCCAGATGGGCAAGACCTGACTGTCGCGCAGGAGTAGGGGCAGACCGGTATCTTCTACGTAGCCCGCGCCGCCAAACGATTCCAGCACCTCGCTGGCGCAAGCCACCGCCTGTTTGCCGGTGACGAGTTTGTTGATGGAGGTGAGCAGGCGCAGTAAATGACCTTCTTCTTCACTCAGTTCGCCATGTTCCTCTTTGCCAATTAACTCCACCACGAAAAAACTGAGCATAAAAGCGGCTTCAAATTCTGCTTGTAATCCCGCTAGTGTATCTAAATGCAGTGGTTTTTCGGCCAGATTTGCCCCAAACGCCGCCCGTTTCTGCGCGTAGTCACGAGCTAACGCCAAACCACGCCGCATGAAGGAAACGGCCGTTACGCTGTTCCAGGTGCGCGTCAGATGCAGCATGGGCACAATATTGCGCACTCCGTTTGCCAGTTCCATGACGGGGATGGCGGGTGCGCCATTCAAATAGAGTTCGGCAGTGGGTACTTTGCGCGTGCCAAGTTTGTCTTTGAGACGGGCTACTTCGATGTGGCGTAAACGGCCGTTTTCATCCCGTAACTCGACATAGAATAGTGCCAGTCCACGACCGCCGCCTGGATTGCCTTCTGGTCGCGCCAGGGTGAGTGTCATTTGGCTGGTGGTGGCACTGGTGAACCATTTGCGGCCGTATAACCGCCATTCACCGTTTTCCTGCTGGGCGATGGTTTCTGATTGACCCACGTCAGAGCCGCCTGTCGATTCCGTCATCCATTGGCCGCTCGTCCAAAACTGGGCGGGATCGCGGCTGGTGAGATGGGGAATGGCGCGGTCGATGAGCGCCTGATTGCCCGATTTGAGCAAGGTGCGAGCCGCCCCGTCAGTCATTGCCAGCGGACAGGTGTAGACGTCAGTGGAGGGGTGGAAGAGGTAGGCGCGGGTGAATTGGTTGATGCGGGAGAAACGGCCGTTTTTGCCCTCATACGCCGCTGCCACCATCCCAAACTCAGCCGCCAGCTTTTCAGCGCGATGCCAGAGCGGGGTCACTTCGATGTGGTCGATGCGATTGCCCCAGGCATCCCACTGCGTCAGCACCGGTTCGTTAAGCCGATCCGCCAACTGCATCTGGTACAGCTCGCCGCCGGAAAGATCGCCGAGTTCGCGTAGTTCCGGTTCAATCTCGCGCAGCATGTCTGCTGGCAGCACACGCTTGAGATAGGAGCGCAGCACGCTGTCGTCATCGTATTGGTTGCCAAGTTGAGGGGCGGGTTGGTTAAAAGGTTGGTACATCATCCCATGCTTCCTCCGGTTTGATTATGTGTGATTTCAGTCAAATCATACCTGACAAAAGACGTCATATTTTCTTTTTAGAATGATGGTATCACATTATTCTGGAGGATGTATGAACAGGGTTAACGATTTTGTAGATTTCTTGGTGCTGGCGAAACAAAAAACATATGCGGCTTTAGGGGATGAGGTCACCGTGTCACCTTTGCTGCCGGGGTCTCATCAGCTTGAATTTGCTCAGGCAGGGTGGCTGTACCGCGACGTATATTTTGGCGGCGATTTTTTTGTGGGACAGGAGACAGTTTATCAAAAGGAACGGCCGTTTTGGAGCATGGGTTATGCCGGTGGTTTGCTTGATGGCGTGGATGCCAGCGTAGATACTGTGCCGCTCTATGATTTTTTGCGCGAAGCGTTACGGCATGTGGGGGCAGAACGGCCGTTTCGTGGGCCACATGTCTATCAAAAAGGGGAGTATGCTTTTTCAGACATCGGAGATGGACACGTGGGCAATTTCTGGGGTATTGAGACGATGTCATGGCGCGAGCAGCTCGTTTACCGGCTGCGTTATCATGGAGGATTTATCCGATGACGTACAATGCGTTTATTCTTGATTGGACAATGGACAATTACCGGGAGCTGAAGGCAAAGCTGTTGAAGTATGGATTTGCCTATCTACCGGAACCAGGAAGTCGTCATATCCGCGTGGCTGTGACCTGGAAATTTATCGCTGAATTTGCGGCGTTGTGCCAGGAGCATCTGAACCGGCCATGCAATTATGTGGATATTCAGTTCCCGGCAGAAGGCACAACGGTGGTGGTATTCCAGACGAAGACGTTTTTTGTCAAAAATAGGGAAGAGAATGAACGGGTGCGTCGATGGGCGCTGGCTCAAGGGCTGCCGGCGCAGCAGGTGGATTGGCCGGTGGCTGTGTTGGAGCCTGTTTTATAAGGCTTCTCGTTCGGGAAACGGCCGTTCTGCCACTCCCGCCACAAATCGCCACACCAGGAAGATGAGCAAGCCAAACGGCCCTGTCATCAGCGTAAAGAGCAGGGCTGGAATTCGAATCCAGGCGGGCGCGTTCAGCCGCTGACATTGGCGGTAAATCCAGGCGCCCGTAAACAGGTCGAGCGCCAGCATATGCGCCCAGCCTGCCAACGCCCCTTCTGGTGTACCCAGCCCTTTGCTGATACCTTCCAGCGTGGTGAAGTTGGGCAAGCCGTCATCATCTGAGCCGCCGCGCACTGCCTGGATAAGTGCCACCACGTAATTGAGGGCGGCAATGGCAAAGATGGTTGAGGAGCGGCTGGCGCGTTGGGTGAGCGGATGATTGGGCGCAAACATCATAGCCAACCAGACAGGCATGGGGAAGGCGTTGATCAGTTTGAAGAGAGTTTCCATTTTTACTCCTGAAAATGTATTGTTGGTGTCGTCGGGCCTTGGCGGGGCATAAATGCCCCGTCTACAGAGCAGCGCCGGGTGAACCCGGCTGTGGTGTGAAGCCCGTGTTTTGGATATTGTAATTGAAAAAGATGCGATCAGCCCCGTTGAGGGGGCGTTGTTTTTTAGACCGGGCATTTATGCCTGGGCGATTGTCGGGGCATTACGGGTATCGTCGGGGCATGAATGCCCCGCCTGGAGAGCAGCGCCGGGTAAACCCGGCTGTGGTCGTAAAACCCGTTGTAATTGAAAAAGACGCGATCAGCCCCGTTGACGGGGCGTTGTTTTTTAGTTTGGGCATTTATGCCTGGGCGTGATTATGAAATTTCCCAAGATAACATGTCTTGTCGCCATGTTTCTTCGCCTGTCAGGTAGGTGGATTGTGGGTCTTGGATAAAAGAGTTTGTTTTGTTATCGCTGGTGTGTTCTAGGATGGGTATCGTTGTGTCTTGGGCGTGATGCTCTTTTTGCTTTTCGATGTAGGCGATGATGTATGGTAGACGCTTGCCATCGACTGAAAATACACCGTATCCATCTTGCCAATACACGGGTGAAAATTGGAGATGTTCTTTGTTAAATCTGGCTGTAGCGATGCCTTTTGTTTGGCCGATAAAGGTGGCGACGGCAATTTTCGCGGGAATGGAAACTGCCATATGAACATGATCGGCAATACCGCCAATGGCAAACACGGTGCCGCCTAGGCCAATCGCTTTGGTGCGGAGATACTTATAAATTACTGGTTCGATTTCGGACGTAAGCAAAGGCTGACGATTCTTGGTTGCCCATACGATGTGGTAGAAGAGTCTGTAAAATGACATGATGTTACCTTTTAGCCCCGTTGACGGGGCGTTGTTTTTTAGACCGGGCATTTATGCCTGGGCTGGGCGATTGTCGGGGCATAAATACCCCGTCCAGCAAGCGACCCCGGGTGAACCCGGCTACGATTTTAGCCAACCGCCCTGGAATGTTGTAGTTTTTTGATTTCATGGGGTGTATGCCCAATCTCTTGCAAAACTTCATCCGTATGCTGCCCAACGGCCGTTCCCACCCAACCATATTCCGCTTCTCCCTCAGAAAACTTAAACGGGCTGGCTATCTGTTTCTGCACACCGCCATCCGGCTTCGGTACATCTACGACCATGTTACGTGCCTTCACCTGCGGGTGTGCCAGCATTTCCGGGATGGTGAGGACGGGTTCCACACACACATCCTTGTCTGCGAAGAGAGATTGCCAGAATGATAACGGCCGTTTGCCAATCTCCCCCGCTATCTCCACCTTCAAACTTTGCTGGTTTTCCGGCGACTGGTCTGAGTCGCGACCAATCAGGTCGGGGCGGTTGAGGGCTTCGCAAAACCCCTGCCAGAATTTCGGTTCTAAGCTGCCGACGGAAAGATAACGGCCGTCTTGCGTTTGATAATAGTCGTAAAAACTGCCGCCGTTGAGCGCCCAACTTTCTGGCTCTGGGATTTCGCCACCTACCAGATAACTGCTAATGGCGTGGGCTTGCCACGCGATTGCCATGTCCAACATGCTGATGTCTACCAGTTGGCCTTGTCCGGTGATGTGGCGTTGGATAACGGCCGTTAAAATACCCGTAATCGCCCCAAATGAGCCGCCGCCCACATCGGCAATTTGTGCGCCCAGGGGCGGCGGGCCACTTGCTTTGCGCCCGGAATGGCTCATG
>JACSSI010000293.1 GCA_014879345.1 Anaerolineae bacterium
GCTCACCAATACGGGTGACGGCGAAGATACCTTCACCCTCACATACAGTGGCGTGCCAGCCTGGACGGTGGCGTTTGAACCCGCCGCGCCTATCACACTGGCAATGGGAGAAACGGCCGTTGTCACCGCCAATCTCACCATCCCACCTGGCGCAGGCGGGCTACAAAACGTGACGACCATCACCGCCACCTCATCCGTCAATCCTGTTGTCTCTGCCTCGGTGATTAACACAACAACAGTCACCGGCGAACCGGCAAACCTGGGTGTGCTCATCGAGCCAGACGGGTCAGCCATTGGCAGCCTCAATGAGACCATCACCTATTATCACACTGTCACGAATACCGGTGATGTTGCTGATAACTTCGGCTTATCCGTCACCTCGGGCTGGACGGCAATCGTGACACCCACCCAAATCCTCGGTCTGCCAAGCGGAGCCAGTGCGCCTGTTACGGTAACGGTGACGATTCCTGGCTCGGCAGTGGCTGGGGAAGAGGATTTGGCTGTGGTAACGGCCGTTTCTTTGACCAATCCAGATGTCAACAGCAGCGTCACCGACACCACCCGCGTGCAGCAGAATCACGGCCTGCTCTTCTATCCAGACAACACTGACACCACCGACCCAAGCACCACCGTCGTCTACACCCACACGCTGCACAACACGGGTGACGGGGCAGATACCTTTGCCATCACACCAGACAGCAGCCAGAATTGGGTAACGGCCGTTGAGTCACCCGTCACTCTCGGTGCTAACCTGTCCACCACCATCTACATCACGCTCACCGTGCCAGCCGGGACGGGCAGTCTGGTAGATGTGATGATGGTGACGGCCACCTCGACCATCAGTCCAGCGTACAGCGCCGTCGTCTCCAACACAACCACTGTCAACGGGGAACCGCCTGTCGTCGGTGTGGATATCGAACCCGATCATATGGGCTACGGCCTGGTCGGAACCAGCGTGCAATACGTCCACGTCGTCACCAACACGGGCAATACGCCTGATACGTTTGACATTGTGATGGATTCTAGCCTGGGTTGGGCAGACACCCTGCAACCACAGCCTCCCGTCTTGAATTTGGCGGCTGGCGAGACAGGGCTGGTGACTGTAACCATCGCCATTCCTGGCACCGGTTTAGGCGCTCAGGATGTCACCACCGTCACTGTCACGTCGCAAACAAACGATACCATTACCGACTTTGCGGTAGACACCACGACGGCACCGGCCATCTTCTTGCCCATCATTCTAAACCCGGCGGTTATCGTTGAGCCACCACCTACGGCCACGCCCACCGCCACCCCGACAGCCTGTGCCCCCACAGGCAGAGATTTGGTGGTCACAGAAATACGGGTTGAACCGGCCGTACCAGTGGCTGACCAGCCGGCCACTGTCTACGTCACCATCAAGAATCAAGGCTCTGTAGCCGTAACCTACGGCAACAACTTCTATGCAGATTTCTATGTGGATAAGGTGCCGGCACGCTATGTACACGGCGATATCGTGTGGGGTATTCAGGGCAGTTGGATGGGCGCCGGGCAAAGCCGCACACTCAGCAGAAGTTTCACCTTCAGCGGCGGCCCTCATCAACTGTGGGCGCAAGTTGACACGGATAATACGGTGAACGAATGTCCCTTTGAAAACAACAATATACGGAGTGTGCTGTTATCCGTTTCAGGTACGAGCAATGCGGTAGGTGAGGATAATGCCCCCCTGCAAACAGAGCCAAATGACGCTCCCCGGCACACGCCCACACCGGAAAACAGCGTGAGTGTACCAGATACAACCACGCAGCCGATGATGACAGAACGGCCGTTATCTACCCCCACGCCCACCGTCACCGTCACACCCCCACCCGGCGACGATTGATAAACTCAGTCGCTCCGTAGCAAAATAAAAACAGGCCGATGAAATCATCGGCCTGTTTTTGCTTTAAATGGGATGCGAATCGTTTGCAAACAAGTTCGTAGTGGCGACTTTAGTCGTCATGACCACTAAAGTGGCTACTACAAACCACACTCACGCAGGTATGCCTGATGGCTTTTAATTAACGAGTTTTTTCGTACCAGCGCCAGACAAGCCCCAACGCAATCAGGCTCAAGCCCAGGAGCAGCGGCAGCAGCGTGGTGGTTGGTGTGGCAGCAGCGGCTCCCGCTTCTGGCAAGACAGTGTTTTCTACACTCACAACAGGAGGAATCATGGGATAAACGGCCGTTACCCCAGTTACCCCCATTACGCCACCCTTGCTCACACAAAAATTCACATCCGTCGCCGCCAGATGATCTTTAGAAACGAGTGCATATTGGGGGTTTTCAGACGTTACCACCCATTCTGAACCTGGTTTGGCCGTCACGCGCCAATTGCTTGCCCCGGCGGCGGCCAGCTCATAATCACCCTTCTCGCCGCTGGTGTGCGTGATTACCTGCTGTTCATCACTGCTCACAAACTCAACCGAAATACCTGCCGCTGGCTCTTCACCGGCAATACCGGTATTGACACAGTTACCATCGCCATTGACATCCACAAAAACATATCCCCGCACCGTGCCCCTAACATCACTGCTGGATGATTCTCGCGGCGTGTTTGTAGGTGTGGGCAGAATGCCATCCTGCGCATACGCCACTGACGCCAGTAAACACATCATAAGTGCAAGCCCTAAACTCACTGTAATTTTCCGTAACATAATTGCCCTCCAGAAAAATTCTGCTTATAAAATAATTTATCTTCGTCCGGCAGGTCTGCTCAGGAAACTTTTCACCAAAAGAAATACCTGAAATACAATTTTCGCCAGACTCCAATAAATTATACTCACCCTGGTTCACTTGAATATGGGTCGTTGGTAAGTTATGTGAACTTGTTATGTGAATATTGTAACGATTTTTGAGCCAGACTTCAACTTGCGTTTCTAGCCCACTACTGGCTACAATCTCAACATGGACTTATTCGCCCAAGGACGCAAAGCTCAAATCGAAAAAGAATCACCGCTGGCAAACCGAATGCGCCCACGCACGCTAGATGAATACGTGGGTCAGGAGCATATTATCGGGCCAGGGCGGCTACTGCGGCGTGCCATTCAGGCAGACCAGCTTTCTTCGCTCATCTTTTACGGGCCGCCCGGCACAGGCAAAACGACGCTGGCGATGGTTATTGCCAACAGTACGCAGAGCCACTTCATCACCATCAACGCCGTCCTCTCTGGTGTGAAAGAGATTCGGGAGGCGATTGCTGAGGCCAAAGAGCGCCGTGATTTATACGGGCAGCGCACCACCCTGTTTGTGGACGAGGTACACCGTTGGAACAAGGCACAGCAAGATGCGCTGCTGCCCCATGTCGAAAAAGGCACCATCATTCTCATCGGCGCTACCACGGAGAATCCTTATTTTGAAGTCAACAAAGCACTGGTCAGCCGCAGCCGCATTTTCCAACTGCGTCCCCTGACGCCGGAAAACTTGTATGCGATTGCCTGGCAAGCATTAAAAGACCCAGAACGCGGTTACGGCAAACTCAACGTACAGGTTGAGCCAGAAGCCCTCGACCACCTGGTTGATGTGGCGAATGGCGATGCACGTGGGGTGCTGAATGCGTTGGAACTGGCTGTGGAAACGACGGAAATGGATGAAAACGGCCGTTACCACCTCACCCTTGCCGTCGCCGAAGAATCCATCCAGCAGAGAGCCGTCCTCTACGATAAAGAAGGGGATGTGCATTACGACACCATCTCCGCTTTCATCAAAAGCCTGCGCGGCTCAGACCCCGATGCCGCCTTGTATTGGATGGCAAAAATGGTGTATGCCGGCGAGGATCCCCGTTTCATTTTCCGGCGCATGACGATTTTGGCAGGCGAAGATGTGGGACTGGCGGATCCGCAGGCGATGGGTGTGGTGGTGAGCTGCTGGGAGGCGTTTGAGCGCATTGGTATGCCAGAAGGTCGCTTCCATCTAGCGCAGGCGGCGCTTTATTTAGCCACCTGTCCCAAGTCAAATTCAGCGATGGGCTTTTTTGACGCGCTGGCTGCCGTTGAAAAAGAACAAGAGACAGATGTGCCAAACCATCTCAAAGACGGCAACCGCGACAGCGAAGGTTTTGGACACGGCAAAGGTTATCTTTATCCCCACGCTTATCAGGATCATTGGGTGGCACAGCAGTATCTGCCCGATTCCTTGCAAGGCAAACTGTTTTACGAGCCAAGCGACCAGGGGTATGAGCTGGCTATCGGTGAAGATGTGGCGCGGCGGCGTGAAGCACAGTTGGCAGCGATGGTGGAACCGGGAGATTGGCGCCTGGAGATGGGGGAAGTGTATTCGACCAGCCCAGACAACAAGGCGAAGGACGCCTGGTTGCAGCGCACTATTTCTCAATCTGGGGCAAATCTGGGGGCGCAGCGTGACAAGTTGTTTGAACTGGCACAAGTGCAGCGCCACCATCTGGTGCTGGATGTGAATGCGGGCAGCGGACTGCTCACCTGGGAAGCGGTGCGCCGCGCCCCGGAAGGCGGTGTCTGGGCGTTGACCTCAGACGCGCAAGCTGGGGATGCGCTGCGGCAAATGGCGAGTAAGTTACCAGAGGTAGAACGGCCGTTTATCCTCATCGGCGCACTTACTGAACTGGATTATCTGCTTGAACTGCGCGGCGAGCCGGATATGCGTTTTGACCGTATCATCGGGCGGAATTTGTTTACACAATTTGCTGGAGAACTGGCGCGGGCTGAGTTGGTGGGTTTGTTGGCGGGCAGGCTGGCAGAGAACGGCCGTTTGTGCCTCATTCAAACAGTCCCCCGGCATGGTCAGCGGCTGTATGATCTGGTGGATTGGTCGGGTCACGAGGATTTGCGCGAGAAGGTGGTCGCTGCTGAGGAAGCGATTTATCATGATGAAACGGAGCCGTTGGTGAATTGGGATGAGGGGGATTTGGCACGTGCTTTTAAAGAACATGGCATTCACCACTTCAAATTGCAGCAAGAGAACCAGCGTGAAATGCGCACGATTACGGAAGCCCATTTAGCACGTTGGTTTGACGATAAAGTGCGTAACGGCCGTTCCAGTTACAAAATGTGGCTCCAAGCAGGCAAACTCACAGATACCGCCGTGCAAGCAGTTCACAAACGATACCAAACACAACTCACAAACCAGCTAGTGAACTGGAAAACAAGATATATTTACATAATCTTTGATTTTTAAATAAACGCGCCACCTTCTTTTTTGTAACAGGGCGGGAAAACGGCCGTTACCCCACCTCCTCAACAAATTTTTGATGCTTGCGGCATAACAGCCCGAGTCTGATATAATCCCCAGCGAACAACACAAAGCAACAAGCTGGAGCATCATTTACGCATGGCACAACCCAATTTTCGACAAGAAGCAGAAAACCTCTTTGACTACATGGTCGACCAACGGCGCGACTTCCATCGCCACCCCGAACTAGGCTTCCAGGAGACCCGCACCTCGGGTATCGTAGCAGACACCCTCACCGAACTAGGCATGGAAGTACAGCGCGGCGTAGGTCAGACAGGCGTGGTTGCCCTGCTTGAAGGCCCCAGACCAGGGCCAACCTTGCTCGTCCGCTTCGATATGGACGCGCTCCCCATTCAAGAAGAAAACCGGCTCGACTATGCCTCTCAAAACCCGGGTGTCATGCATGCTTGCGGCCACGACGGACACACCACCATGGGCTTAACCCTGGCAAGAATCTTTGCTCAATACCAGGCAGATATAGCGGGTACTATCAAATTTGTCTTTCAACCCGCAGAAGAAGGGCTGGGTGGCGCCTTTGCCATGATTGCAGATGGCGTGCTTGATAATCCGCGACCGGATGCGGCGTTGGCAATGCATTTGTGGACGCCAGAAGAATATGGCAAAGTACGGGTAGTAGATGGCCCCTGTATGGCTTCATCCAGCGTGTTTACCATCACCGTGCAAGGGCGCGGCGGACATGGTGCCGCCCCCCATCTCGCCACAGACCCCATTCTGGCAGCCGCTCAAATTGTAACGGCGCTGCAAAGCATCGTCAGCCGAAACGTGAATCCACAGGACAGCGTGGTGGTTTCCATTGGCCAATTCTCGGCTGGTACTACGTTTAATGTGATTCCAGACCGTGCCATGCTCAAAGGCACGGTTCGCAGCTATAACAATGACCTGCACCGCATGATTTACCGGCGCATCCTGGAAATGGCGCACAACATGGCGATTGCCTTTAGTTGTGAAGCGACGATGGAAACAATTGCCATCGTGGCTGCGGTGCATAACAGTCCGGTACCAACGGCCGTTGTCCGGCAAGCTGCCGCCAAAGTAATGGGTGAAGAAAACCTGGTCGAGCATCGGACAATGGCTTCTGAAGATATGGGCTACATTCTCGAAGAAATTCCTGGCTGCTACTTCTTCATTGGCGCACGGAACGAGGAAAAAGGGTTCACCTTCCCACATCATCACCCCCGTTTCAACTTTGATGAACGCGCCATGATCGACGGTG